>NZ_JBFWMI010000002.1:0-95788 GCF_050251695.1 Macellibacteroides sp. | reverse complement strand
AGACTTCCTTCAGATTACACCTCGCGATGAACACCCTTGTCGTTGGCTGGACGCTTCCCGCTGTTAGGGCGCGTTGGGGACTTGCACCCGTTAGAATACGTTCGTGCTGGGCGAACAATAAAAAGGGTGACTCAATTGCTTGAGTCACCCTTTTTATTTAAAGTTATTAGTATGCACGGGCAAATACAACTCTTTGTGCCGATGGCTTACCTGTAACCATACAAACACCCGGAGTTTTATCTCCTTCCAAAGGTATACAACGTATTGTTGCCTTTGTTTCATTCTTAATAAGCTCTTCTGTCTCTGCAGTACCATCCCAATGCGCTAGGATAAATCCGCCATCTTCAATTTTTTGTTTGAATTCGTCGTAGCTATCAACAGAAACTGTATTTGCTGTACGATAATCGAATGCTTTCTTGAATATATTTTCCTGGATGTCGTCCAATAAATTCTTAACATATGCTTCGATACCTTCGCAAGAAACTGTTTCTTTTTCGAGTTTATCCCTACGCATCACTTCAATGGTATTGTTCTCCAGGTCGCGACCACCCATAGCCAGACGAACAGGTACACCCTTTAGTTCGTATTCGGCAAATTTCCATCCCGGCTTTTTATTATCGGCATTGTCGTACTTAACAGAAATTCCTAAAGACTTAAGCCCTGCAACTATGCCTGAAATCTTTTCATCAATCAGTTTAAGTTGCTCATCATTCTTATAAATAGGAACAATCACAACCTGAATCGGAGCCAGCTTAGGAGGCAACACCAAACCATTGTCGTCTGAGTGAGACATAATCAAGGCTCCCATCAAACGGGTTGAAACACCCCAGGAAGTTGCCCAAACATATTCACTCTTACCTGTTTTATCAATGTATTTTACATCGAATGCTTTGGCAAAATTCTGACCTAAAAAGTGAGATGTACCACTTTGCAAAGCTTTACCATCCTGCATCAATCCTTCAATCGTATAAGTATCTAACGCTCCGGCAAAACGCTCGCTGGCAGATTTTACTCCCTTTACAACGGGCATAGCCATATATTTTTCTGCAAAATCGGCATATACTTCCAGCATTTGCCTTGCTTCCGCTTCTGCTTCATCCTTCGTTGCATGGGCAGTGTGGCCTTCTTGCCATAAAAATTCGGCTGTACGAAGGAATAAGCGGGTACGCATTTCCCAGCGAACAACATTGGCCCACTGATTTACCAGAATAGGAAGGTCACGATAAGATTGAATCCAGTTACGATATGTATTCCATATAATTGTTTCGGATGTGGGACGAACAATCAGTTCTTCTTCCAACTTAGCTTCAGGATCTACAACAACCCCTGTTCCATCGTGATTTGT
Source organism: Macellibacteroides sp. (assembly GCF_050251695.1). Lineage (NCBI taxonomy): Bacteria > Pseudomonadati > Bacteroidota > Bacteroidia > Bacteroidales > Porphyromonadaceae > Macellibacteroides > Macellibacteroides sp. The sequence goes on along the minus strand of NZ_JBFWMI010000002.1, from coordinate 94,443 downwards.
TTTAAGACGGTAATGTGTTACTACAGCACATTCTTTAGCAAAACCTTCCACATGTTCGGCCTCCTTACTCAAGAATGACTTGGGAATAAACAACGGGAAATAGGCATTGGAGTGACCTGTTTCCTTAAATTTATCATCCAGAATACGTTGCATTTTTTCCCAGATGGCATAGCCATAAGGTTTAATTACCATACAACCTCGTACAGCAGAGTTTTCTGCCAAATCAGCCTTAATAACCAGATCCTGGTACCACTGCGAGTAACTTACACTACGGGGAGTGAGTTCTTTAAGCTCTTTTGCCATTTTAATTTTCTAATATTATATTGTTTCTTTTTTACTTATCCAATAAGCTGCAAAGGTATAAAATTTAGCATAAGCTAACATACATTGAAGCATATAAAAAGAGCTCAAAATATAAAAACAGCTCTTTCTCTGTTTGAGGATAATATATGTAACTTATTTGCCAACTAAAAGGGAGTCTCTGTTGGTGAGACTCCCTTTTACCTTGAAACTTATGAGCGATAAAATTAATATTGCTCTTTTTCGTTTGGGAAATCAGATGTTTTCACATCTTTGATATAGCTTTTTACCGCCTTGGTAATCTCTTCGTGAAGATTGGCATATTTACGCAAGAAACGAGGTGAGAAACCTTGGTTGATACCCAGCATGTCGTGCATAACCAAAACTTGTCCATCAACACCCCCTCCTGCTCCGATTCCAATAATTGGAATTGTAAGTTCAGAAGCAACACGTGCAGCCAATTTCGCTGGTATTTTTTCCAGTACAATTGCAAAGCAACCTATTTCTTCCAGGAAATGAGCATCTTCAATTAGCTTATTTGCTTCGGCCTCTTCCTTGGCCCGAACAGTATATGTGCCAAATTTATTGATAGATTGTGGTGTTAAACCCAGATGTCCCATGATTGGAATACCGGCCGATAAGATACGTTCAAGTGATTCACGTATTTCAGAACCTCCTTCCAGCTTTAAACAATCTGCACCGGTTTCTTTCATGATACGCACAGCCGAAGCTAAAGCTACTTTAGCATCTCCCTGGTAAGTACCGAATGGCATATCTACAACCACAAGGGCTCTTTTTACAGCTTTTACGACCGAAGTTCCATGGTAAATCATCTGATCTAAAGTCATAGGAAGAGTTGTTACATTTCCAGCCATAACATTTGAAGCAGAGTCACCCACTAAAATTACATCCATTCCAGCCTCGTCAATAACTTTGGCCATTGAATAGTCATAAGCAGTCAACATGGAAACTTTCTCTCCTCTCTGTTTCATCTCGACGAGACGATGAGTCGTCACTTTTCTGTTATCTTCCGATTGATGTACTGACATTATTTATCATTTTTTTATTATAGGATGCCGCAAAGGTATCTATTTTATTTTTATATTTGTGAAAATATTAACTCAATAAATTCTAATCACCTATGGGAAGAAGGCCTAAATACACTCTGGTACAAAAACTTAAGAATGACTTAACTGAGTCTTTTAACAGAGCGAACGGGATTCAGTCTGCCGAACTTTTTACTATGTTATTTGAAGTATTAAACGAACAAAAGTCTAAAATAACACCCTCAGTAACTATAACCGAAACTGATCCCGATTTATCCATAGAGGCATTTGAAAAATTATCTCTTATTGAAATTATGAAATTACAAGGAAAGCTCAATCGACTGGCCATGCGTAAAAGAAGAGATGAATAATTTCGACAATATAACAGGAGAAGGGGAATGAATATATTCCCCTTCACTATTTATAGCTTATATATTTGAACAATCAGAAATAACATTTTAGAATCAAAATAATGATACTTGACATATGATTACAAATGACTTACTTAAACAAATCCAATTTATTAAAGAGATAGATAAAATCAAATACATTCAACGTCGCACCTGTTTACTCAACAGCGACCGACCCGAAAATGATGCAGAACATAGCTGGCATTTAGCTCTGATGGCAATAGCTCTTTCTGAACATTCAAACAAACCGGTCGATATCCTGAAAGTTATAAAAATGGTTTTAATACATGATATAGTTGAAATAGATTCCGGAGATGTATTTGTTTATGACAAATCAAAAAGCCATAAAAATACAGAAGAAGAGTTTGCTGCAGCAAAACGAATTTTCGGACTATTACCGGAAAATCAGGCTAAAGAATTGATTGATCTCTGGAAAGAATTTGAGGATGGAGAGACTGATGATGCAAAATTTGCCAAATCATTAGACAAACTTGAGCCTTTGTTGCAGAACTTCTCGAATAACGGCGGAACATGGGATAAGTATAATGTTACTTATAACGAAGTATACACCCAAAAAAAATCAATCAATAAAGGATCGGACACACTTTGGGAATATGCTGAGAATCTTTTAAACGAATCTGTAGACAAGGGTATCTTGAAGAAATAAATTATTAATAAGAAATAGAAGAAAAAGGAAGAAGGATGAAAGAGATTCTTTTAAATGAGCACAATAAGAACGAGTACCCCCCAATGCATACGGCAGAACATATTTTAAATCAGACTATGGTAAGAATGTTCGGGTGTCCGCGCTCAAAGAATAGTCATATTGAACGGAAAAAATCGAAATGTGATTATCTGCTTCCGGAAGAGCCGGATGAAGCAACTATGCTTGAGGTAGAGCGTATCGTGAATGAAGTTATTGACCGCAACCTGGATGTAAAAGAAGAGTTCATGCATATAAATGATGCATCCGGATTGGTAGACTTAAGTAAACTGCCGGAAGATGCGAGTGAAATGTTACGAATTATCCGCATTGGCGATTATGACATTTGTGCATGTATTGGTGCGCATGTATCCAACACCTCTGAAATTGGCCATTTTAAGCTTTTAAACTACGATTTTCAAGAAGGAAGACTTCGTCTGAGATTTAAATTGACAGACTGAAATAAAAAAAGAGTTTAATCATTGATATGTATTTTTATCTGCTTTTGCACTTCTTGTCGAATAATTTTGTGTAAGTTTGCGGGGCGTTAACAAAGTCAAACATAATTCTAAAAATAATAGTTATGCAAACAATCGAAAAATTCAATTTTGCCGGTAAAAAGGCATTTGTTCGGGTAGACTTCAATGTTCCCCTGGATGAGAATTTCAACATCACAGACGACAACCGTATTCGTGCAGCTCTTCCTACTTTGAAGAAAATTCTTGCCGATGGAGGAAGCCCGATTATTGGTTCACACCTTGGTCGTCCGAAAGGCGTTACTGAAAAATATTCTTTGAAACATATTCTTTCTCACGTTTCGGAATTGCTTGGCGTTAACGTACAGTTTGCAAATGACTGTGTTGGTGAAGAAGCAATTGCAAAAGCAGCTGCACTAAAACCAGGTGAAGCTCTGTTGCTTGAAAATCTTCGTTTTTATGCTGAAGAAGAAGGTAAACCAAGAGGTTTAGCAGAAGATGCTTCAGAAGAAGAAAAGAAAGCTGCTAAAAAAGCCGTTAAAGAAAGCCAGAAAGAGTTTACTAAGAAATTAGCATCTTTGGCTGATTGTTATGTAAACGATGCATTTGGTACAGCGCACCGTGCGCACGCTTCAACTGCTTTGATCGCTGCTTATTTTGACATCAACAACAAAATGTTTGGTTACTTGATGGAAAAAGAGGTGCTTGCAGTTGAAAAAGTAATGAGCGAAATCAATCGTCCGTTTACAGCAATCATGGGTGGATCAAAGGTTTCATCTAAAATTGAAATCATTGAGAATCTGCTTGGAAAGGTAGATAACCTGATTATAACAGGTGGTATGACCTTTACATTCACTAAGGCATTGGGTGGCCATATCGGTAGTTCAATTTGTGAAGACGACAAGCTTGATCTTGCTCTTGAACTGCTTGCAAAAGCTAAAGCAAATAATGTAAACATGATTCTTGCTTGCGATGCTAAAATTGCTGATAAATTTAGCAACGATGCTAATACTCAATTGGTAGATGCAGATCAAATTCCTGACGGATGGCAAGGTCTTGATATCGGTCCTAAGACAGAAGCCGAATATGCTGAAGTGATTAAAAAATCAAAAACAATTCTTTGGAACGGTCCTACAGGTGTATTTGAATTCGAAAACTTTACACACGGTTCACTTGCTGTTGGCGAAGCAATTGTTGAAGCAACAAAGAATGGCGCATTCTCTCTTGTAGGTGGTGGCGACTCTGTTGCTTGTGTAAACAAATTTGGCTTGGCTAACGGTGTTTCATATGTTTCAACAGGTGGTGGAGCATTGCTTGAAGCAATCGAAGGTAAAATTCTTCCAGGTATCGAAGCAATCAGAGGATATTAATCCAATATAAATTTTAAAGAAAAAGGGCACCTGACAGTGCCCTTTTCTTTTTCCCCTACTCTATTGATTTCATCCGTATCCTTAACTACGGTTTCGTACAACTTAATAGCGTGCTGAATAACAAAAATTCCTATCTTTGAACCTTAATTAAAGATACTAATCACGAATCTTATGAATCTGATACTTCCTAAAAAATTAAACTCTTCAGATACTCCTGTCATCGAAAATCCGGGAGTACTTGTGGTTATAGGAGCAAATGGATCCGGCAAAAGCTCGTTTGGAAAAGATATTGTTTCCCGATACTCGGATTATGCCGTAAATATTTCGGGCATGCGGGCCCTTTTTATTACGAGTGACACCCTCACTCTTAAAACCCTTGCAGCAGAACGGTCAAGCATATCCATGCTCTCAGAATATCAGAAACTTACATTACGACTACAGCAGGAAGAATTCGAAACTGCTGTGAATTACAAAGAAATAAGCAAAACATCGCCGGGACTTCCACCTCCTATCACCAAAATTGACATTATACAAGGTATATGGGAAAAGATGTTTCCCCACAACCGCTTGGTACGCAAATCGGGTTTTTTCGAATTAACATCAACATCCAGAGATGGAGATTCATATACAGCCGAACGGATGAGTGATGGCGAAAAGATTGTTTTTTATTTGATTGGAGCCATACTATGTGCAAAACCAAATGCGATACTTATCATTGAAGAGCCCGAAGTATTGCTCCATGACTCAATTAAAAATACTCTTTGGAACGAAATTGAGTCCTGCAGACCGGATTGTACCTATATATATCTGACCCACGACATTGCTTTCGCAACGGCGAGATCCGAAGGTAAACGAATCTGGGTGCGCTCGTACGAGGCAGACGAACAGTGCTGGGATTACGAAATAATAGAAAGTAATGAAAGCTATCCGGAAGAGGTTTATCTTGAACTTTTGGGCAGTAGAAAACCCATTCTCTTTATCGAAGGTAACGATTCCAATAGTATTGATAGCAGATTATATCCTTACATCTTTCCCGACTATTTAGTAAAGCCCATGGGTGGATGCCAAAAAGTAATTGAAACAACAAAGGCGTTTGGCCAGCTTAAAGATTTCCACACCCTTGAATCGAAAGGGATTGTAGATCGTGACAGGCGCACTCAGGGCGAAATTGATTATCTGAGAGAACAAAACATATTTGTTCCGGATGTAGCCGAGGTTGAGAATCTTTTAATGATTGAATCTGTTATAAAAACAGTTGCCAGACGATTGATGAAAAATTCGGAGGAAGTATTTTTACAAATAAAAGAAAATGTTATTCGTCTGTTCGAGAAAGATCTGGAGAGTCAGATTATCCTTCACGCGAAACATCGGGTAAGAAAAAAGCTGGAAGCAACTACCGACAGGAAGATAGGTTCAGTTGAAGAATTGGCTGCACACATTGAGATGATAGAACATAATATAAATGTCTACGAGCTTTATAATGACATAAAAACCGAATTCAGGTCATTTATCAGCACATCAAATTACCAGGAAATATTACGTGTTTATAATCAGAAAGGAATGCTTCCCCAAAGCCGTTTATGTCCTATTTTAGGAATAAACAATAAGGAAAACTACCTGAATCTTATTCTATCTATTTTAAAAGAGAACATGGAAGATGCAGAATTAATCAGAAAGGCAATCAAAGCATCTCTGGGTGCGTAAATAATCAAGATAAAGGCTGGTAAATTCAACAAAAAGTTGTTATTTTGTGTTCAATTTAAAAGAAACAGATAGTTAAATTCTTAACAGTTTATTATGCGTACACCTACATTACAGTATCTCTACTTGCAAAAACCGATAACGTTGGTTGTTTTCATCTGTATCATATCCGTATTACCCTGGATAGGAATAGGTGATTTTTCAACAAAAGGTGAACCTCGTGAAGCTGCTGTGGCCGTCTCAATGATAGAAACGGGGAACTGGGTTCTCCCACAAACATATGCCGACGAGTTTGCATACAAACCACCGATGAGTCATTGGCTGATGGCGGCTTTCTCTTATCCGCAGGGATATGTTAATGAGTTTACATCCAGGTTGCCGTCTGCAATATCATTTATAGTACTGGTAAGCTTTATGTTGGTTTTTTTTGGCAGGAGGACCAGGTTTCAGGAAGCATTTATTGCTGCATTATTGCTGATTACCTGTGTAGAAATACACAGGGCCGCTATGACCACACGCGTTGATATGCTCCTTACAACCTTCATAGTTTTAGGTCTTATACAACTTTACCGTTGGGAAGAACATCTTGAATTGAAAGGTATACCATTAGGTATTCCACTAATTTTGGGATGTGCAACATTAACAAAAGGCCCTGTTGGCATTGTACTACCTCTTTTTGTTTTTGGAGTTTATTTATTGGTATTAGGTAAATACAAGTTCCTTCATATTTTTAAAGCCATTGTATATGCCGGTATATCCTCTTTATTTTTACCTGCGTTGTGGTACATTGCAGCCTGGAAACAGGGTGGCGATGATTTCCTTGATGTAGTTCTGGCCGAAAATTTTGGTCGTTTTTTCAATACCAGCACTCCTGATATTGACTATAGATTAGGACATGAAAATGGGTTTTATTACAATTTCGTTACACTAATAGCGGGTTTTCTTCCTTGGACAATCTTGTTTTTCTTTTCTCTCTTTGGTTTAAAGGTACGTAAACCTGAAAAAACAGTTAAAGAGCTTGTCACAGGGATTTGGTCATCCATCAAATCCATGGAAAAGGTAAGACTGTTTAGCTTGGTTGTAATTGTATGTGTAATCTTCTTTTATTCTTTCCCTGCAAGTAAACGGAGCGTGTATTTGATGCCAGCTTATCCTTTTATAGCTTTATTTCTTGCTCAATATGCCATCTATATTACTGAATACAAGACGAAAGCCACACGAGTATTTGCTGCTTTTCTGGCATCATGTACCTCTTTGGTTCTAATAGCTTCTGCTTTAGTGATGGGGGGAGCTATTAATCTAAGCACAATCGTGGCTCAGTATACGGATAAGGCCAGTACCCTTTACACAGTTTCGTTAATTCAGAATTCTTTAGCGAATCCTACATTCCTAACAGTATTTTTATTTGTCCTGCTTTTAATTGCTCTTGGAATTCTGTTATATCAAATGTTCAGAAAAATTAATATCAAAATACTTTATGCAACGATCGGGTTGGCATTTGCACTTAATTTGGTAACAGATGGTGTATTTATGTACACAATTCGTGAGGGGAGTTCGTGCAAAGCATTTGCCACGCGCATTAAGAAAGAATATCCGGTAAACAGATCAAACGTGTTTGTGGTAAATAATCTTCTCAAGTACAAAAATATGTACGGTCTCAATTTCTATATGGGTAATTTATTCCACGACTTTGAAAAGCAGCTTCCTGAAGAAGGCTACTTCCTGGTATGTGAAAACAATATGCCTGATATTGAAAAAGAATATAAAGATCAATATTCATTCACCTTCTTAACCGCTACCGAAAATATTCCGGATGAATTAAATCAAAAGATTCTGCTTTATAGTTTTACAAAAAAATAAAACGCAGTATCTACCTCTTTATTAAGAAAGGTATTTCGATACGTTGAGATACGACAATGTTCTTGAACCTCAGGAAAGATTGTCGTATCTTTGCATTTTAATAATGATTGATTAAATTTTAGCAGGAAAATGAATAAGCAGAAGTATGTTCTTTTTGATTTTGATGGTGTACTTGTTAATACGGAACCTATTTACGACATATTTTGGAATGAAGCCGGAGTGCGTTACGGTTTAGGGGAAAATTTTGCAAGCAAAATTAAAGGCACTACCATGCCCTATGTTATGGAAACTTATTTCAGCGATGCCTCTGAAGAAACAAAAGCATCGGTATTGCAGGAAAGTAATGAGTTTGAAAAACAGATGGACTTTCCTACTATCGACGGAGCGTTGGATTTTGTTTACAACGTAAAAAAAGAGGGATTCAAAGTTGGTCTGGTAACCAGTTCGCAAGATTTTAAAATGGAGCGTGCATTCTCGATATTGTCTCTCAACAACGTTTTTGATACGATTGTAACAGCTGATCGTATTACAAAAGGCAAGCCCGATCCTATGTGTTATTTACTGGCAGCGAATGACTGGAATGCCAAGCCAGAAAACTGCATTGTATTTGAAGACTCTTTTGCGGGAATTAAAGCTGCAACATTAGCAGGTATGAGGGTTATTGGTGTAAGTAGTACGATCCCGGCTGAAGAACTTTCAGATAAAGTACATGACGTGATTCCGGATTTTTCGTCGGTTTCAGTCTCTCAATTGCTGGAATGGTTTAAATAACGTTTATTTAAACCTGTCAATTATTTATATTTTAATTCAAAAATGTGATAAATATCAAAAATAAGCCTACTTTTGTGTTCTAATTTAATGAAAACACACTAAAAAAGATACAAAAGTATGATGTATTGGCAGGAAGAAATTGAAACGATGAACCGTTCCGATCTTGAGGAACTTCAACTTAAACGCCTAAAAAAAACCATAGAATCGGCAAAAAATTCATCTCATTACGGAAAACTTTTTAGCGAGCTAAACATTACGTCCGAGAACATTCATTCATTGGATGATCTTCGAAAGATTCCGTTTACCACAAAAGATGATTTGAGAAATTGTTATCCTTTTGGAATGGCTTCAATTCCGTTAAAGGACTGCGTACGGGTTCACTCGTCAAGCGGAACGACCGGTAATCCCACTGTGGTGTTACATTCCAAAAAAGACCTGGATGAATGGGCCAATCAGGTTGCCCGCTGTATGTATATGGTTGGATTAAGAGACACAGACGTATTCCAGAACACTTCAGGATATGGCATGTTTACCGGCGGACTTGGATTCCAGTATGGTGCCGAAAAGCTGGGAGCTTTGACCGTTCCGGCAGCTGCAGGAAATACAAAGCGTCAAATTAAGTTTATAACTGATTTTGGAACAACCTGCCTGCATATTATTCCGAGTTATGCCACCCGGCTTGCAGAAGTGTTTTACGAATTGGGTATCGATCCCAGAAAGGAAACAAAATTAAAAACAATCTGTATCGGAGCAGAGCCTCACTCGGAAGAACAACGCAAGCGTATTGAGCAACTATTAGGTGTTAAAGCCTATAATTGCTTTGGAATGTCCGAAATGAATGGGCCCGGTGTTGCCTTTGAATGTACAGAACAAAATGGTCTTCATATTTGGGAGGACTATGTTATTGTTGAAATTATAGATCCTGTTACGCTCGAACCCGTTCCGGACGGAACCATTGGCGAATTGGTCCTTACTACAATCAACCGGGAAGCCATGCCGTTGTTTCGTTATCGTACACGAGATCTCACCAGAATTATACCCGGCACCTGCCCATGTGGAAGAACTCACAAGCGATTGGATCGCTTTAAAGGCAGAAGCGATGATATGATTATTTTAAAAGGTGTGAATATCTTCCCTATTCAAATCGAAAAGATTTTAATGAATTTCAAGGAGCTTGCTAACAATTATTTAATTACGATTGAAACAGTTGGAAACAGCGATGAAATGCAAGTGGAAGTAGAAATAAGTGATTTGTTTACAGACGATTACAGTACGTTGCAAAAGCTTAGCAAAAACATCACACATCAACTTAAAGATGAATTACTTATCACACCTCGTCTTAAATTGGTTGCCAAGGGTTCACTTCCGGTCCAGGAAGGCAAAGCGATCAGAGTTCGTGATTTGCGTAAATTTTAATCTAATCGGAAATTCTAATAAATTAAACCATGACAATTAATCAGATTTCAATTTTCCTTGAAAACAAGTATGGTAAGCTCAGTGAAATTCTGGGATTACTTGCAAAAGAAGATATCAGGATTATCGCTGCCACTATTGCAGACACTTCCGAGTATGGCATACTGCGTATAATAGTAAGCGAGCCGCAAAGGGCCTATTCTTTGCTCAAATCGAACAATGTAAGTGCCAACCTAACAGAGGTTCTGGCAATTACCACCGATTCAAAATCGGGAAGCTTCGCAAGCTCACTTACAAATTTCACTCAGGCCGGTTTAAGCATTGAATATATGTATTGTGTATCCATGTATGGTAAATCTATTCTTATACTGCGGACTAATAACCAGGATGCGGCAATCGATGTAATTCGAAAGAAAAATATGGAGTTTATTGTTGAATCCGATCTAATAAATTTATAGATATGTTTGGAATAGATGATCCGGGAATTTGGCTGGCATATTTATTGGCTTTTGCCTGTGTTATATTTGCCATCTGGTTCGGTGTAAGGAACTGGAATAAAGATGAATATGATAGTATTAACTCTAAAAACTCTAACAAGTGAGTACGTTAACCTTAGGTATAATCGTTATTATATATATGTTTTTAGTGGCCTATCTGGGTTACCTGGGATACAAGGCGACAAAGGATGCCAGTGATTATTTGCTGGGAGGACGAAAGGTAAATCCGGTTATCATGGCTCTTTCCTATGGAGCAACCTTTATTTCGGCTTCAGCCATAGTAGGTTTTGGCGGTATTGCTGCAACATTCGGTATGGGTATCCAGTGGTTATGTTTGCTCAATATGTTTATGGGTGTGATCATCGCCTTTATTGTATTTGGGAGAAAGACCCGGAAAATGGGGGCCGAACACAATGCAAAAACATTTCCCCAGCTGTTAGGCCTGCATTATAATTCAAGAGCAATTCAAATATTCATAGCCGGTATAATTTTCATTGGTATGCCTTTGTATACTGCTGTAGTGATGAAAGGTGGTGCTGTGTTCATTGAGCAGATGTTTGAGATTGATTTTCATGTGGCTTTGCTGGCTTTTACTCTTATCGTAGCTGCTTATGTAATTTCCGGAGGAATAAAAGGGGTTCTCTATACCGACGCGCTTCAGGCTGTAATTATGTTTGTATGTATGTTATTCTTATTATTCTGGTTCTACAAGTCGATGGATCTCGGGTTTGTAGAGGCTAATAAGAAATTGTCTGATTTGGCACCTCTGGTACCAGAGAAATATAAATTGCTTGGTCATCAAGGCTGGACCCGCATGCCTGTAACCGGCTCTCCTCAATGGTTTACGTTGGTTACATCGCTTATTCTGGGTGTTGGTTTAGGTTGTTTGGCTCAGCCGCAATTGGTTGTCCGTTTTATGATGGTGGAAAGCTCCAAACAAATAAACCGGGGTGTTCTGATTGGCTGCGTGTTCCTAATAATCACAGTTGGGGCCATTTATCATGTAGGTGCTCTTTCCAACCTTTTTTTCTATAAAACGCAGGGATTGGTAGCTTCCGAGGCAGTAAAGGATATTGACAAGATTATTCCATTATTTATCAATAAAGCCATGCCTGACTGGTTTGGAGCATTATTTATGCTTTGTATCCTTTCTGCAAGCATGTCAACTTTAAGTGCCCTGTTTCATACCATGGGTGCGGCCTTTGGTGCGGACATGTTTCCTAAGCTTGGTCGCCGAAAGAATGAAAATTCGACAATGGGAGTACGAATTGGCGTTTTGATATCTATTCTCTTAAGCTATATCATCTGCTATACGCTAAGTGCAGGTATTATAGCAAGAGGGACAGCATTGTTTATGGGGGTGTGCGCTGTGACTTTCCTTCCTGCCTATTTCTGTTCCTTATATTGGCCAAAGGTTACCAGACAAGGTGCGATTGCCAGCCTTTTTACAGGAGCTTTCGCCAGTATGTTTGCAATGTTATTCTTACATAAAGCAGAAGCTGTACCTGTTGGACTTTGTAAATTATTGTTTGGAAAAGAGGTTTTGATTGATGTATATCCTTGGTTCGCAATAGATCCAATTTTATTTGCTTTACCTCTTTCTGTCGTTGCAATAGTTAGTGTAAGTCTGCTTACGCAGCCCAAAAGCTAATTAAACAAACAGGTAAGTAATAGTTTACCATAGTTCACAAACAATAGGATAGATTATTAAAATGATTTTTGAAACTCAAATAGAGTACCTTTTATCAATTTAATTTTAAAAGTAATAGAAGAATATCCTATTGTATGGGGTGATTTACTATAAAAGATTAGCACCAGTTTGTCGGTACTTTTATCCCAAAAAGTACCGACAAACTGTTTCAAATGTAATGAGTTTTAAAATAGAAAGTACTTACAAATTTCTTATAAGAATATTACTGAATCTGTTATACTAATTTATAAATAGCAATGCAGTGCGAGACACTTCCCCCTAAAACAAACAGATGCCAGACCGTGTGTATATACTTTACCTTATCAAATGAATAAAAAACAGCACCTACTACATAGCATGCGCCACCACCGATCAGCCAATACAATATTTCCATCATATGCTGACCTTCAAAAATCTGTATCATTGGTTTGATTGCAACAACAATTACACTTCCCATGGCAATGTAAGCAATTGTTTTTAGCGGACTTTTATCCTTCATCTTTCTAAATGTGTAAAGGATACCAACGAGCGCGATCAACCATACGACTGTAAAGAGACTCCAGCCCCACCACCCTACTTGACGTAATAATATTAAGGTAAAAGGGGTATAGGTACCTGCTATATGGATAAAAATAGCGCTATGATCCCATTTACGCAGACAGAGTTTGGCAGACTCATTTCTGGAGCTATGATATAGTGTAGAAGTAACATACGAAAGCGTCATACCAAAAGCATACACCATAAATCCGGAAATCACCCACGGATCTCCCGATTTAATACCTTTAATAAGCAAAAAAACGGTTGCCGTAAGTCCGAATAAGATCCCTATCCCATGCGTAATTGCATTGGCAATTTCTTCTTTATATGATTGTTTTCTATGCGCCATTAGATCTTTGATTATATTTAAAAAGCTAATTTATTCTATGAAATACTACAACAAAGGTATAAATAATTATTTGATCTTCAATCATTTGTTTTTGAGATAACAATTTAAACACGAAAATTACGCATAAAATTCATAAATATTTCAAGTTTGCCTATCTCTATTATCAATAATAATAACGACATTTGCTCAATAAATACAAAACAAATTACGAGTATGATACTTGATACTTTATCAAATTCTTCGCGCATTGAAAACCTGCATCCTTTATTTAAAAGAGCATTTGAATATATAAAGTCGACCGATTTTTCTTCAATGGAAGATGGTAAAATTATTTTAGAAGAGCACAATCTTACGGTAACAATCACAAGTATTTTTGGTAAAACGAAAGAGGAAGCGAGCATCGAAACTCATAAAAAATACATCGACATCCAGTTCCCATTATTAGGGGTCGAAAAAATAGGATGGAAAGGCGGTAGCGAACTTAATGATGTATCAATACCATACAACGAGGAAAAAGACATCACCTTTTACGTTGATAAACCAACTGCATATACCAAAATATATCCTGGTCAGTTTGTTATCTATTTCCCCGAAGACGGACATGCACCAGGTATCGGACAAGGTGTTATCCGCAAAGGAATAGTTAAAGTTCTTCTATAAAACAGTTTATGCAGAACTTTTATCTATCTTCGTGTATTTTATTATTGAAAAAGTGTATAGATTGAGCACTTTGTTTTTTATGAAAACTATTTTATTTCAGCAATATGGAGAATCGTTTTTTAGGTTTAATAGAGACTAGCATTAAGAATCATTGGGATTTACCTGCTTTCTCCGATTATGAAGGGCATACCTATCATTACAAAGATGTTGCCCGTCGAATTGAAAAGTTCCACATCATTCTTGAACATGCGGGAATAAAAAAAGGAGATAAAGTAGCCTTAGTTGGACGTAATTCGTCAAACTGGGCTATCTGTTTTTTTGGGATTCTTGCTTATGGAGCTGTAGCTGTTCCTATTTTACACGATTTTAAACCGGATAATATACATCATATCGTTAATCATTCCGAATCTAAAGCTGTTCTCGCAGCAAATAGCAATTGGGAAAATATGAATGATGCAAAAATGCCGGATGTCAAGCTTTTTATGATGCTTGACAATTTTTCAGTAATTAAATCGAAAAACAAGGAAACATTTACTGTTCGCGAACGGATTAACGAATACTTTGGAAAGAAATACCCAAGGTCATTTACTTCGGCAGATGTAAAGTATCATGTAGAAAAGCCGGAAGAACTGGCTGTTCTCAATTACACTTCCGGTACAACAAGTTTTTCGAAAGGAGTAATGATCCCTTACCGTAGCTTGTGGAGTAATACGCAATATGCCTACGATAATATCCCATTCATACATGCTGGCGACAACTTTGTATGCATGCTTCCAATGGCGCATATGTACGGTCTCGCTTTCGAAATATTAAATGGGATTAACAAGGGTTGCCATATCCATTTCCTTACCCGTACACCTTCGCCCAGGATCATAGCAGAATCCTTCATGAATATAAAGCCTACACTTATTCTGGCTGTTCCTCTTATTATTGAGAAAATAATAAAGAGTAAGGTGTTTCCTGAACTGGAAAAGCCTCTTACCCGTTTTCTTCTAAAAGTTCCTTTTATTGAGAAGAAGTTACTTGAAATAGTTGCAGCAAAACTAACCGCTTCTTTTGGTGGTAATTTCAAACAAATAGTAATTGGTGGTGCCGGACTGAATAAGGATGTAGAAAACTTCTTACGATCTATTAATTTCCAGTATACAGTTGGATATGGTATGACCGAGTGTGGTCCGTTGATTGCATATGAGCAATGGGACACATACAAAGCGGGCTCCTGTGGACGTGTTGTAGACAGAATGGAGGCAAAAATCGACTCTGAAGATCCAGTAAATACTGTAGGTGAAATATTGGTTCGTGGAACCAACGTGATGCTAGGATACTATAAAAATCCGGAAGCTACGAAATCCAGTTTTACCAAAGATGGCTGGTTACGTACCGGCGACTTAGGAACTATTGATGAAGATGGTTTTATTTACATTAAAGGCCGTAGCAAAACAATGATTTTAGGGCCATCCGGACAAAACATCTATCCTGAAGAAATAGAACAACAGCTAAATAACATGGCCTACGTTGCAGAATCACTTATAGTTTCTCAAAACGGCAAATTAGTTGCATTGATTTATCCGGATTGGGAGCAGGTAGATAAACAGGGCATCGATCACAATAAAATAGAGATTCTGATGCAGGAGAATATAAAAGACCTGAATGAATTGTTGCCTGGATATTCTAAGATATCGGGAATTAAAATGTACCAGGAAGAATTCGAAAAGACGCCTAAAAGAAGTATCAAGCGATACCTTTACCAGCCGGCTGAGAATAATTGATTCACATCGAGATATCAGATCTTATAAAAAGGAAAGGGCGCTCCAACAAGAGCGCCCTTTTTATTGGGTAAAATAAGTCAAAAACACTAAAAATTATAGGCTATCCGAACGGCAGCCATAGCTTGATCGAAATCTTGTATCAAATTATACTTCATCTCCAAGCCAACAGTTAAATCTCTGGAAGCATATACTTCTCCACCAAGACCGATGTTGACACCAAGACGGGTTGCATCCCAATCGCGGCCAGCTTCCCAAAATGAAAGGCTGACTCCACCTAAAGGATAAAAACCGAATGAAGGATCTAATTTAACAACATAGTGAGCATTAAAATCAAGCGCCCATGCACTTAATCCACCATGCTTCATCAAATGCGTTAAAGAAGGAGCGATACGCACATCATCCGACACATTGTAGCGATAATCAATTCCTACTGTCGTATTATCGGAATCAAGCGCATAACCCACACTCAAACCTACCGAAGAGGCTCCTTGTTGAGCAAAAACACCACCCACCGTCATTACAGCAAACAGAAACACTAAAACTACTTTTTTCATACTCATCTTTTTTAAAAGTTTTACCCAATATTAAAAACACTATTTATATAACCTTATTTTACTTTCAATCGTTCACCGGCACTGTTAACAATGCTGCGATAGTAAGTCTCGTCGTAACCAGGGAAATTGGGAGAAGCAGATAAGCCATAGCCATTTTGCATGAATTTTCCGTTCACCTCTTTTTTCACGTTACCATCTATATACTTCACAACCAAATATTCGCCCAATTGTTTCCAACGAGCGGTACTACGGTTCGCTTCGGTTGTACTATACCATGTAAGAAACTTTACAGCCTCCTCCGGATTCTTTGCATACATATCTGCAGCAGCCTTATCAATTGACGGTTGCATAGCCTCGAATCCAAGTTCCAATTCTTTCTGAACAGGCTTGATATCTTCAATCATGAAACTGTACTTGCTGTAAGCCATATTTGCTACCCAGTTATGAATCCAGAAAGCGGAAGTCCAGGAGAAGGTCATCATATCGCCGTTACCCACCCGGAAACATTCCGGAGTTTCTTTGATTGAGCCATACATAGGTGTAAAAACAGCTGTTGCGGCATCATCCACACCAAACCAAAGCACCCCTCCTATCGCATCCGGCAACCAATTACGTAATTGAGCACATAGAACGAAACCAGTCTGCTGAGTTGCGATGGCACGCTCATTTACATACTCCTGACCGTCAACTTTAAAAGTCATAGGTCTCCAACGATATGGCACTTTATATGGGCCCATACCGGCATCATTCGTCATACAGAATTCTGTTCCTTCATAATGATCTCGCATTCCGTTCTTTACATCCTGCAAGGTAAGTTTTCTATCTGCTTTAACATACAAAGGCATTGGTTTATCAGATTCTCCCTTCAGAAATGGAAGATAAGCATCCAAGCTCTTATCGTATTTACGCATAAAAGCCCAAACACGAGCCTCGCAGCCTCTTAATGCACTAAAATCATAGGGACAATATGCTTTCGTAAAGCTGAAATCTTTATCTTTTCCATTGAAGTATCCTTTTTCTCTTGCAAAAGAAACTACATCCGGAGAATACATACAGTTTTCTTTGTCGTCGAATGGAATCTGCTGAATCCGGGATTGGTTGGCATGAGCCGAGATACAGTCGTCCGGGATACGGATAGCAACCCACACAGCTCCTTTATTACCAACACCTTTACCGATCATTTCCATAATCCAGGCTTCGTTCTTATCGGCAATAGAAAAAGACTCGCCGCTGCTGTAATATCCGTGTTCTTTTACAAGTGAAGTCATGATATGAATTGCCTCGCGTGCCGATTTAGCCCGTTGAAGCGCAACATATATTAAACTTCCGTAGTCCATTATACCGGTTGAATCTTCCAACTCCGGACGTCCACCGAAAGTACTTTCGGTTATTGCGACCTGGTGTTCATTCATATTTCCAACCACATTATAGGTTTCTTCCACCTGGGGAATTTTTCCTAATGGCTTGTTGGAATCCCATTCGCGAATTTCCAACATGGATCCTTTAGGCCACTTCGCAGCCGGCCAATGATACAACTCACCATATAGGTTATGCGAATCGGCAGCATAAGTAATCATTACGGAGCCATCAGCCGAGGCTTTTTTCCCTACTAAGAAACTGGTACAAGCATCAGACGTTGTAGCAGTTAAAAGGGCTGCGCATGCAGCCAGAACCATCCATTTTCTTTTCATTATATAATCATTAAATAAAAAACAATATATACGTTCCTGCACCACAAAGATAGCCGATTAACGCAAGAATGGAAAAACGTTTTGTATAGTACATAAAATCTATTTTTTCAAGTCCCATAACGGTAACTCCGGTAGCAGAACCGATAATCAAGATACTACCTCCTGTTACGGCACAATAAGATAAAAATGTCCAGAAATCTCCATCGCATATGAATGACATCATATAAGGAGTCAATTCACTTGTTTGTTGTACAACGGGGTACATACCTATTGTTGCCGCAACAAGGGCTACGTTATCCACTCCGGAAGACAGAAGACCTATCAAAAAGCTAATCAGCAACGGCTCGTGCACATGCTGATCCAGATATGCAGACATCAGCCCCAGTTGTCCGGAAGTCTCCAACGCTCCTACAGACATCAGAATCCCCAGAAAAAAGAATATCGTAGAAAGGTCTATGTTTGGCAATAAGCTTGAAATACGAAGCTTATCAGTCTCATCGATCTGATTTAGGCGGCTATACATGATGTCTGTATAAAACCAAAGTATAACCAATCCCAACAATACACCTAAGAAAGGAGGTAAGCCGGTTAACATCTGAAACACAGGAACAAGGGCAAGAGATAGAACGCCGATAATAAATATTGTACGTCTTGAGCGAATAGGAATTTGAGGATACTCGTCTTTTTCTTCTACGCTTTTAAGTCTTAATATTGCGCCCTTTTTAAACAGCCAAAAGTGGGCAATAGTAAGTGGAACCAGCATATTTATCAAAGCAGGAATGAATAGGTGCGTAATTTGATGACTAGCTGTAATATTCTTACCTACCCATAATAAGATGGTTGTTACATCACCGATTGGAGACCAGGATCCTCCCGCATTTGCAGCAATAATGACCATGCAGGCATATTTCAATCTGTCAGTTCTATCAGGAACCAATTTCTTTAATACAGCAAGCAGCACAATGGCAGCTGCCAGATTATCAAGAAGTGCTGAGAAGAAAAAGGCTGAAAAACTGATAGTCCATAATAATCTTCGTTTATGAGTAGTGGTGAGATAACTTGTCATCGATTTAAAACCACCATGTTTGTCTACAATGTCTACAATCAACATTGAACACATTACGAAGAACAGTGTTTCAGAAACATTTCCTAAATGATAAACAATAGATCGGTTCGTAATAAAATCGATAAACTGTTCTGTGATTGGTTTTAAAGCTATCTCCGGATTTTTAGTAAGAAATTCCTGAAACAACGGACTATTTCTCTCAACAAAAATTGAATAGGCATCGTACATCAGAATCATCCATAAGGATATGGCCATAAACAAAGCTACTGCCGCTTTATTAATTTTAATCTTATCCTCCAACGCAATGAGCAGGATCCCTGAAACAAAGATTATAGGCATTAAAATAAACATAGAATATCCTTATTTAAGTTTCTTTTTATCAATAACTATAGCTTTCGGCAATTCAAGATGAAAAACCGAATAAAATATCGAAATTACAGAGGAGAAATTATAACAATCCGTATAAGTAACTAATCTCTTCCGCCCAGATTGTCTCGTCCGGAGTTTCAAGAATCATAGGAATATTATCAAAACGCGGGTCATTCATCAGCATTTTGAAAGTTGTTAATCCCATTAAACCCTTCCCGATGCTATCATGACGATCCACCTTAGACGCTAAGTCCTTTTTTGAATCATTAATATGCATACCTCTAAGATATGAAAATCCAATTATTTTATCGAATTTATCAAAAGTATCAATAAATCCTTCGGTTGTTTTAATGTCGTATCCTGCAGCCAAAGTATGGGCAGTATCGATACAAACGCCTACTCTGCTCTTATCTTCGACCCGATCAATTATATGGGCTATCTGTTCGAAAGTATGACCTAAATTGGTTCCTTGTCCGGCTGTATTCTCAATAACAGCAGTAACACCGCTGGTCTGATTTAAAGCTTCATTTATTGACTCTGCGATACGATCCAGGCAATCGTCGATCGGTAATGCATTAAGATGGCTCCCCGGATGAAAATTCAATCGATCCAATCCCAGTTGTTCACAACGCTGCATCTCGTCCAAAAAAGCTTCTCTCGATTTAGCCAACCCTTCGGCTTCTGGATGGCCCAGGTTTATAAGATAGCTATCGTGAGGTAAGATTTGGGAAGGAAGATATCCGTACGCTGCACATCTCTCTTTAAAAAGGTCGATACTGCGGGAGGTTAAAGGAGATGACTTCCACTGACGTTGATTTCTTGTAAAAAGGGCAAATGCTTTTGCCCCTATCTCGTGTGCATTAAGCGGTGCATTTTCTACACCGCCAGATGCACTTACATGTGCTCCAATATATTTCATCTTTTAGTCTTTTAAATAATAATCGACAGTCGTTACTACCCTTACACTTTTAATATAGGGAGTGTTGGCATCTCTGTCTGAAATTGTAAATTGTCCCTGATTGGCCGTGCGAATCTTGCCCAGTTCGCTATCCGAATCCGCAGCAAACTTTTCGGCAGATGCCCTTGCATTTTTAGTGGCTTCCTCAATCATTTGAGGCTTAATATCATTCAGTCCTGTAAAAAGAAACTGGGTGGAGAATCTATAATCGCCGCCAGTAATTGCAATTCCTTGTTTAAGCAGGTCACTTTGTCTGATCATGAGTCCCCTAACCAAATCTACCTTGCTTGAGGATACGGTAAGTACGCAAGTAACGTTGTAACGATAAGCAACATTTTCATTGGTATAGCGTTCGGCCTTCATATCTATAATTTCGGGAGCTGCAACTGATACCTCGGTCGAATCAATGCCATTAGTGCTCAGAAAATCTTTAATTGCCTTAGTTTGATTCTCCATTGTAACATACAATGCCGGCAGATCATTACCGATATTTTTAAACATTAGCGGCCAAATAACATGATTTGCTTTAACTTCCATCTCAGCTAATCCTTTAACAGAAACTACCCGTTCCTTATCTTTGAATCCATCAATTGCCGATTTAATACATAATCCCAATAAAACTAATCCAACGGCAACCAGTAATCCGGCAATTGCCATTCCTTTCGATTTGTCTTCCATTATTCTTAAGATTTGAAAAAGTTAATAAGATAATCAATCTATATGATTCATCACTAAAACAAGTCTGCAAAAAAGAAAGTTTATTATTATAAAAAATAAGCTATACTATAGCATATAGTTGCAAAGGAAATAAAACATTACCATCTGAACAAAAAAAGCTGCACTTTTTTATGAGTGCAGCTTTGTATTGATATTTATTATGCTTCGTGTTTTATTCCTTTATCACGGGTTGAAGAAAATCAACAAAGCAAAGAGCAGCTAACGCTGTTCCATATCTTTTTTCGATGGTTATACCTTCAGTAATAAAGTTTAGTTCACCTAAGTAATACTTACCGTAAGTTTTCTGATGCAAGTCGTTGATAACGCGAATCAATCTTGATTCAAGCTCTTCAATACGATAGCGGCCACTAACTTCACAAACCAAAGCACCTAACTTCTCATCAAAGTTTTCATCTTTGTACATCCAGGCATAAACAACACCTGCAGAAACAAACTCATCCTGATATCCGTGAGATACAGCCATGATGGTTTTCATTTCCGAACCAAATGGAGGAAGATCAATTTCGTCCATGGTTACCAAATGAGCAGTTGCAGGTATAACAGACGAATACGTCATGATATTAAAGTCTGAGATACCGGCATCATAAAGAGCCATGTGGTAAGAACCTGCATGCTTTTCAAGATCAGACTCCCCACTTCCCTTTGTAATAAAAAAGGTGTTTGGAATTAAATTACCAACTTTCTTAACCATCTACAAAATACTTTTTTACTTATTAATAAATGCTTTGAGCCTGCAAAAATAGGAACTTCTTTCCGATAAAACACATTTAAATCCTGAAAAAAACATGTCCGGGCTCAATAATTTAATTTTTGACCTGCAATAATGTGTGAAGAGTATCTTAAAATCTGATTTTAGTAACGATTCTGCACATTACTTCTCAACTTTGGCATGAATAGTACGAACACTGAAAACCTCGTCGTAGGCAATATTGCCGTTGCCTTCCTTCAATATTATCTCAAAATCGGCTAATCCGGTTTTAAGTGTAGGTAAAGCAGTAACTGCAACTGAATATCGAACCGACTCATCAGAATCAATTCTGCCGATTGGTACGGGATCTGATAAAACCAACTCTCCTGCCCCATTCTTCTTATTAAGAACTGCCCTCACATCAATTGCGGGAACAGCAGACTCATTAACAATAACGAAGGTAATCTTGCAAAGTTCGCCGGCATCTATGCCTTCATTATTATTTTCATCTTCCAGAATTATTTCGGTAACGACCAGCTTTGCTCTCTCCTGAAGAGGCATCTCTTGTATCCTATTCCTGTTTCGGGAAGTATTATCTTCAGCTACGACCATTACTCCTGCAGCGGTTCCAACAATAGACCCGATAGATGAACCTACAAAAGCTCCGTGCCTTCCACCCATACTTTCTCCGATAAACAACCCGGCAACACTACCGATGGCATTTCCGGTGTTAGCTGCAAAAATTGTTCTTGATGTTTGATCCATGGTCGCACAAGCAGAAAACAATAAAAGCGAAAAGAATAGAAAGAATGTAAACAACTTGTTCATACTTACTTATACTTTCAGATTTATACTTCAAAGATACGTACCATCTCTTAATTTAACAACAGAAGCACGTTAAAAGACAATAGACTGTCTACAAAAAACATTAACAATTCAATATTTTTTACTCAACTAACCGAACAAAACTGCGACATGCCATGTTGTAACTATAAAACAATTAAAACATATTAGCTATGCTTACACTATGTCTTAGCTTACTGTTGCTAATTTCACCCAATAGTCAAATAACAGATAAAAACGAAAAAGTTATGAAATTTGAATTAGTATCATTGCCTTACGCTACCGATGCGTTGGCACCTGTAATTGGTAAAGCTACCATTGAATTCCATCATGGTAAGCACCTACTGGCTTATGTAAACAATTTAAACAACCTTATCCCCGGAACAAAATTTGAAAATGCGGATCTTGAGACAATCGTAAAAGAATCGGATGGCGCTATTTTCAACAACGCAGGTCAGGTGTTAAACCATAATCTTTACTTTACACAATTTTCTCCTAAGGGAGGCGGAAAACCCAGCGGTGCGTTAGCAAAAGCTATTGACGACCAGTGGGGTTCTTTCGAAGAATTCCAAAAAGAATTTGTTAATGGCGGCGTAACACAGTTTGGTTCAGGCTGGGTATGGCTTGCAAAAGATAAAGATGGAAAACTATTCATCACAAAGGAATCTAATGCAGGTAACCCTGTAACAAAAGGTCTTACTCCTATTTTGGGATTCGACGTATGGGAACACTCTTACTATTTGGATTATCAAAACCGCCGTGCCGACCACCTGGCCGAACTTTGGAAAATTGTTGATTGGAGTGTTGTTGAGAAAAGATATTAATTTTATATTTGCAACAATATTAAATCCTTCCTCACAGCTTACAATTTGAGGACGGGAGGTTTCTCCCGGAAAAGAGCTACTCATTAGTTGGGTAGCTCTTTTTATTTAGATTTTTCACTTAAGAGATCTATTCTTTTCAATACGAAGAGGTATTCGTTTGACATATGTTGAACGCAAAGTCAACAGCTGTCTACCTTGCGTTCAACATATGACAAACGCAAGATACACAATTGACAAACGAATAGTTTATAGTTATAAAAGGAATAGTTTCCCGTTTACTAAGGAATAGTTTATGGCATGATCTGCCGCTAAATGCCTACCTTTTTTTAAATAGTACAACAGCATCAGCAATAGATTATAAGTAAATCTTTTCTATCGGTCCTTGTATTTGTATTTATGCCTGCAACCAGAAAGAAGAAGTCCGTATATGACTTCACAGCGATATACGGACAAACAAATAACAAACTCTACTTATATGAAAAAACAAATACATTAAAACTCTAGTTACTTACAGTTATGAATGTAATACCATCATAGGTGTATCTGTGTGAAATAACATCTTCCTTGCGATACTCGGATTAAACATTCTGGCAAAAATACCCCTGCGATGTGTGCTAAATGCAATGAGATCAATATTTTTATCTCTTACAAATTTTTCGATTGCCAAAAGTAAATCACCATCATCAAGCACAGTGTGGTTTATCTTTGCATCCGGATATTGTTTCTTAAAGTACTCACGTATTCCGGCCAATCTTATTTCGTTCCATTCATCCTTGCTTGTTGATATATTAAAAATATGAATCTGTATATCGAAATCCTTGAATAATTCCATAAACTTGTCGAATACAATCAAATCGCGCTGATCAAAAGAGGTTGAGAAAGCCACATTTTTAACATCACTCAAACTGTTGAACGGTACATTTTCGGGTATTGCAAGAACAGGAACCTTACTTATCTCGATCACTTCGCCGGTAACGCTACCTATTAAGTCCAAATCTTTTTGACTTTTACCTCTTGTACCCATAACAACCAACGTTGGATTATACTCTTTACAAAAGGCTACTATTTCTTCTTCCGGCAGACCTTCCCGCAGTGCATTCGAAAAGTTTACATAGGGTAATTCTCCGGAATCCATTTTCTTTTTAAGTAAATTGCAAATATTAGCCATATCATCCTGGACTCTCTTCAGCAAATGCTGTACGGTATCGTCGTCATTTATCTGATAGGCCAACGTATCTCCAAGAGGTATAGCCGAGGGGAAATAAGGGGTGAAATAAGCATGCAGAATCATCACTTCGGCACCAACCTTGTGTGCATAATTAATACCTATTTCGCAAGCGGCAATCGAATAATCCGAGAAGTCCACAGGAATCAGCACTTTCTTTGTCTTTGGTCCGGATTCAACATTGACATCCTCTTCAGCAAAAAACTTACTATCCTCAATTATTCTGAGAGCATGGGGTAGATCACTTTCTTTAATTCTCACACGTACTCCGGCTGATACAACCGGTTGAATAAGGTTTACATTGTGTATATAAACATCAATACCCTCTGTTTCAAGCATCGTTTTTAAAATCTGAGCTTTTTCGAACGTGTGGATAGCTAATGTTACTAACTTATCTTCCATACTTATGGTTTTTTATATAAAACAACAAGTTCCTTTTAAAGGTTTAAAAAAAAATCCCAGTGCCTTTAGTTATGCATTGGGATTTTAAACGTTGAAAATTTCCTTTACGCTTCGGGCGCAACCGCTTTCTTCCCAATCTTTTCGTTGAGAATTTGCAATGCGCGCTCCAAAACTGTTGTGTCGTCAAGAATTACTAATCCACCATCTGGTCCGGGCTCTATGTGTACCCCACAACTCTTTCCATCCTTAAAATTATGTCCTCCGAAATAATTCCGAACGGTTTCTACTGATAAACCCAACTCATCGGCAATACGATGAGTGCTACCATCAGGCAGGCTGTCTTTGATTTTACGTAGCTCGTTAAATGTGATTGTCTTCGTCATGGTATTCCTTTTTTGAAGGTTAATACTTGTGTTAAAATTCATGCCTCTAACTTAGCCATTATAAACATACTAAACAAATTATTTCACACAAATAATGTTTATTTTCACATGCTTTACGGCATCATTTAATCACTCCGTCTATCGTAGTAACGTAACCAAAGGTTTTGTTAAAATCAATATAAGTAAAACTGAAATAAGTATTGAATAGACAATCCATCTTTTCTCTTTTAAGCTATAGATAGTATCTGCTGCATTTGTTGGGAAATAGGCTTTCAAACCGGTATTCCGTACATATAAGTACAACTTGTATACAACATATCCAAAAAAGATTCCGGCAAACATACCGCATACTACATCCGAAATAAAATGTACTCCCAGATATATCCGGGTATATGCTGTAAGCACCGACCAGGAAAAGATAGTCCACGTAAACATCTTATTTCTTAAAAGTAAAGACATAAACATGGCAAAGCCGAATGCATTGGCTGCATGACTCGATATAAAGCCGTAAAGACCACTTCTGTAATCAAAAACAATCTTTACCTGATCCATAAAATCGGGATGATGCGTGGGGCGATACCGCGCAAAAATGGGCTTGCAAAAATGAGAAGCAAATTGATCACATAAGGTAATCACTAAAGCAATGGATACAAGTATGAGAATCGATTCTCTCCAATTCTTCTTATATACCAGTACAAACAATATAAAAGCTGCCAACGGCAGCCAGACAACTTTCCCGGAATATAGCCACATAAAGCTATCCAGAAATGTTGAATCGCTGCCGTTGAGGAAGAAAAATAAATCTCGTTCAAATAATAACTCTTTTTCGAGCATGAGGCATTGGATGTTAAATTAAATAGCAACAATATCTTTGGTAAGCATCCAACCCACATTCCCATTTTCAAGTTCGATTTCACTCCATTCTCCCAACTTGCTTTTTACCGTAACTTTTGTTCCTTCATGTAAAATAAACAAATCAGTTCCACTGGAATCCGGCGAGCTCTTTATAGTAACTGTCGGGACAAAGATGATGGCATCGTTCCGGTTGTTTAGTTTGCTTTGCTGATTACTTGCAAAAATGTTGGCAAGAATAACAATAACTAATAAAACGATACTTAAATAGAATGCAATTTTTTTCAAACGTATCCATCGAGAGAAGAAATACATAAACAAACTGAAAATAAATAACAGAAAGGTCGTAATTCCTAATTTAGCCCACGAATCGGCAGATCCCATATTCTGAACCGACTGAAACCAAGTAACTATAAACAGTTCGCCTACGGGTTCTATTTTGTCGACCGACTTAAGTTTCGCCATTTGAAGATTAAAACGAATGTCTCCATCTCCCGGATCCAGCAGTAATGCCCGTTCGTAATTCAAGATAGCCGGAGCGATTTTGTCCACCCGGTAATATGAATTGCCAAGATTATAGTATATTTCGGCAGACTCACCGTTTGTCTTTAAAATGTTTTCATACAGTTCGATTGCTTTATCAAACTCACCTTTCGAAAAAGCAACTTCAGCCTCTTTTACTGTCGAATCTTGAGCAAAAAGATTTCCATAAAAGCATAGGAACAACAATAAAAGCCCATATTTTTTAATATATCCGATTATTTCCATTTTAGTTACTTTTTGATTGTGTTTTCCATTTTTCCAATTGCATCGGCTGTTAGTTCGTACAGATTATCCATCGCATCCGAACTTTGAGCTGGAGCATAACGTGCAAATTCGCATGTATTCAAAATACGCATAAACTCATTAATCAAAGATTCGTCAACGCCATATTTAATTAATTCTGCTTCAACATTATCTTTTGTAAGATTAGATTGAGGAATATTCAATTTATCACTTAAATATCCCCACAAAGCACGTAAAACCTCTTCGTAAAATGCTTCTTTGTCATTAGCTTTTAAAAGTTTACCTGCATTCTTTAGGCGTTTAACAGCCATCTTATTCGCTTTCTTGGTGCGAACCAGAGCAATATTGGCATTTTCTTTTACTTGCTTACGGTAGATAAAGAAAAATACGACAAATAATATTGAAGGAATTAAGTAACATAGCACGTAAATAAAAGAGCCAAAGAATACGTCATCTTTTGAAACAAATCTAACATCGTTGATTTTAAGATATCTGATATCCTGACCAATATATTTCAAGCTTTCTTTTTCGCCAAAATTGTTTATAACCGGCGAAGCTGCATTACCATCTCCTTTTTCAACGTGAAGCTTGTACGGACCGGCTTTCAGCGTTTTATAGGATAGAGATTTTGTATCGAAATAAGAAAACTCTATGGCAGGAATTTCAAAGTCACCCGCATATCTTGGAATAGCATAGTATTCAATAGTCTTACTTCCAGAAACTCCGGCAGCAGTTGTTTTAATATCCGTTTCAACTTTTGGATCATAAATTTCAAAGTCATTCGGGAAAACAACCTCAGGATTCTTGATGAGTTTAACATTTCCGTTTCCTGTCAGTTTAAGTTTTATCGTAACAGCTTCATTTGCTTTAACCCTATCGGAATTGATGGAAGCATTCATGGTAAAGTTGCCAACTGCTCCAGAAAATGAAGCAGGCTTGCCTGCTGGCAATGGTTTTACTGTAACCGAAGCTGGAGAAGATGTAATCACCTTCTTAACATCTTGATAAGAATCAAAGAAATCATCAAATATGCTACGCACCTTTTGTTGGGTTCTCACTCTTACAACAGCATCGAATTTACCCGCAGGGATAGTTAGTTTTCCAGAACGCTGCGGATATAAAACGGTTTGCTTCAAAACTACTGTACGGTAGTTTCTGCCATTGTAATTTTCAAGTCCCCACTGCTTTTGTTCGGGTAATTCTACTTCTTGTGCCAGGAAACCTTCAAACTCGGGGAATTTTACTCCGGTCAGACCACAGTCATAAAGAGAATACAACTTAAATGTTACAACAAAACCTTGTTGTTCGTATACATTGCGATCATCTACCAACATTTTAACAAAGAGGCCATCGCTTGTAATTGCCTGAGAGCTTGGTTGCGATGAGGATGCTCCTTCTGATGATGAATTTCCTGATCCGGCAGCAGCTTTATCCGGAGGCAAAACCTTTATCGATAAAGCGTTAGAAACATAGTTTGCCCCATTTACTTTAATGGTAGCCGGTGCAATATTGAATGTACCTACTTTTTTGGGCATCAAAATATAGGTATAAGTAATCGTCGTTTCACTCGTACTCTGACCATTAACCCAAGACGAGCTGTACGATTTAGATTGTGAGGGGCCCATCAGAACCTCAAAATCAGGCATTTCCTGCACTCTCAAATCCTTCGCTTCAGCATTGACCGTAAAAGACAACCTGAACTGTTCACCCATAACAATCGCATTAGGAGCCGAAGCTGTAAATTTTACATCAGCAGCTTCAGACACTAACACAAAAAGGAGAAGCGAAAATAAGAAAACTAATTTTCTCATTATAATATATTTTTTCTGTTTTTTATCTAAATATTACCACTCTTTCTCTGTTCTTCTGCGCTGTTGCTGTTGCATTTGCGCCTTCTTGACCTTTTCTTGAGTATCCTTTTCATCCTGCAGGAAAGCATCAAGCATCTGCTGAGCATTGTCTTTACTCATTTGCTCATTTTGCTGTTGCTCTTCCTGTGTTTTATTTTGTTTTTTATCGTCTTGCTGTTGTTGTTGATTCTGTTGTTGATCTTCCTTGTTCTTCTGATCATCTTTTTGATCTTTGTTCTGTTGTTCTTCACTCTGATCCTGATTCTGCTGATTCTCCAGCAACTTCTGAGCAAGTGCCAGGTTATACCTGGTCTCATCATCTTTAGGATTCAAGCGCAATGATTGCCGGTATGCCTGTACACTCTTATCATATTGCTTGTTTTTCATAGAAATATTACCTAAATTATGAAAAACCTGTGCCAGCTTAACCGGATCTTTCTCTTGTGCAGCTATCAGCTGATATTGCTCGGCTGCTTCGGGAAACTTACCTTGCTTATATAATGAATTACCCAGATTATAGGTACCTTCAATCGAACGTGGATTTACCTCCAGGCTCTTTCGGTAAGAAATCTCGGATTCTGTATATTTCTCTTTCTTATATAATTTATTTCCCTCGCGAACATTCTTTCGTTCTGCTTTTTGGGCAAAAGTAAAGCTTGCCCCCATCAGACATAGAGCAACTATAAATATCGGTCTCTTAATTATCATCATAACGTCCTAATTTACGAAAAAATCTTTACTTTCCTAAAAATCCTGTTCTTTCTATCAAAGATCAGCAGTTCAACGATAAGCAAAAATAAAGCTATCCATGCCACAAGCTGAAACTGTTCATCATATTCTGAATAAACTTTGCTGTCGAGCTCTGTTTTCTTCATTTTGTCGATTTCTTTCTGTAAAGCTTTCAATGCGGAATTTGTATTATCGGCTCTAACATACATACCCTTTCCAGCAGCGGCTATTTCCTGGCACATTTGCTCATTAAGCATAGTTATAACCACATTTCCGTCTTTATCCTTCATGTAATTGTTTGTTCCCTGCAATGGAATAGGAGCACCTTTAGGCAAACCAATACCAACAATATTGACATGAATGCCTTTTTCTGCAGCAGCAGAAGCAGCTCCGATAGCATCATCTTCATGGTTTTCGCCATCCGTGATAAGCACAATCGTTTTATCCGAAGTTTCATTAGGAGTAAAAGAGCGTGCAGCCAGATTAATGGCAGCGCCGATTGAAGTACCCTGAGCAGAAACCATGGATGGATTGATGGATGTTAAAAACATCTTGGCAGAAATGTAATCGGATGTAATGGGAAGCTGCGTAAATGCATCTCCCGCAAAAACGATCAATCCCACTTTATCATCGGTAAAACCATCTGTTAGTTTGGAAAGCATCTGCTTCGATTTTTCCAGACGATTAGGCGAAACGTCTTCAGCCAACATAGAGTTGGATACATCCAGACAAACCATTATCTCTACCCCCTGACGCTTAACAGTTTCAAGTTTCGAGCCAAACTGAGGTCCTGCTATTACAAAAATAATTGCAGCCACAGCTCCAAATATGAACCAAAACTTCAAAAACTGTCGTTTGGGTGATACTTCGGGCATCAATTGCGACAGAATTTCAGGATTTCCCAATCTCTTTATTGCCTTTCTCTTCTGCAAGTATGCATAAACATATACTGCAAGCAATACCGGGAGAATAAACAGCAAGTATAAAAACTCGGGATTTGCAAAACGAAACATAAGCCTATTATTTATGGAATATTTCTAAACAATGTATATCTCAATAAAATCTCCATCAGCAATAATGCAAATATGAGTAAAGCAAGGTCTTTATATTCTTCCTGCTTCTTGCTATATTGCTGCACGCTGATTTTTACTTTTTCCATCTGATCAATTTCAGAATAGATCGACTTTAAGCTGGCATTGTCTGTAGCCCTGAAGTATTTACCTCCTGTTGTTACGGCAATCTCGTTTAAAGTTTTCTCATCAATTTCAACTTTTACATTCTGATATTGAACACCAAAAGCTGTTTGGAAAGGATATGGAGCTTCTCCCTGGGTACCAACCCCAATCGTATAAACCCTGATACCAAAAGTTTTAGCAATCTCGGCAGCTGTTACAGGAGCTATTTCACCCATATTATTGGATCCATCGGTAAGTAATATAATTACTTTCGATTTAGCCTGACTGTCTTTGATACGGCTAACAGCATTGGCTAGCCCCAATCCTACAGCTGTACCATCTTCAATCATACCACTTTGAATATCTTTAAACAGATTAAGCAAAACCGTATGATCGGTAGTAAGCGGACATTGAGTAAAGCTTTCTCCCGAAAATACAACTAATCCAATGTTATCGTTTGGCCGGCCATTCACAAAAGCCGCCGCCACATCTTTTGCAGCTTCCAGACGGTTAGGTTTCAGGTCCTGGGCCAGCATACTACTCGATATATCCATCGCCATTACAATATCGATACCCTCAGTTGTTGTATTCTCCCAATTGTCAGTAGACTGAGGCCTTGCAAGAACAACAATAAGTAGCGCGATAACTACAACTCGCAATACAAAAGGCAGATGTCTTAAGTGTACCTTGTAAGATGTTGCTTGCGGAGCATCAAATGCCTGCGAAGAGGATATCTGAAAACTTGCCTGTTTTTTACGGAGTTTCCATATATACCATCCAATAAGCGGGATAAGCAACAACAATAAAAACAGATATGTAGGATTTGCAAATACCATTTTATTCTTTTATTTCTGTTGATTCTTTTGATTCTTCAGGAGATGCCACTTCAACTACTTTTGTTTGATTAACAAAAAGATATGCATTCATCAGACTCAATTCATTCTCATCGGGAAGCGGATGCAGCTTGGCAAACTTCACAAAATCGGCCAATTCAAGAATCTGCTTCAAACTATTATACGACGAATTGGCTTCACTTTCCAAACGGATAAGCTCCAGAATTTCTCCGGAAGTCATCTCCATTGCATTGATTCCAAAACGATTTACCATATACTTGCGCAAGGTATCTGTAAGCAAGGTATAGTATTCTTTATTTCTACCTTGTTGCCAGAGTTTCTGTTGCTTGATTTCATCCAGTTCTTTCATGGCCATCTCAAAAGGAGGAAGTTTAGGTTCCTGTTTCTTAAATGGTATGATTGACTGTCTGTTTCTAAGTCTTTTCAATATATATCCGATCAGACAAATCAGAAAGCAAGCAAACAATACTCCGTAGATGAGAAGATAATAGTCCGCTAAAACAAATCGAGGATCCCAAGTATCCTTAATATCATTAAATTCATCCGGTTTATCAATGTTTACAGGAATGGTGGAAACCTTTAAAGCAACCTGATTCGAGTAAATCGTATCCGTCTGATCAATTACCTTAAAAGGAGGTAACAGATACAAAGACGAGTCGAATGAGGTAATCAAAATATCCTGCTTGATTAGCAACCTGTTGTTATCAATAACCGTTGTATCGGCCTTGGCAATATTCAGCACCTCCACCCCGGTCATCAGGGTATCGTTAGGTATAGGAACAATCACATTTTTACCATTATCGGTTGTAATGGTAAGATGCAATACGGTCTGTTCACCAATCAGTATAGCTGCAGAATCGATTGAAACATCAATCAGGGTCTGTTGCGCATATAGTTTTGTTCCTTGCAAGAAAGACAATACGATCGCAATAAACAAAATGCCTTTATTTATGTATCTCATTTGCATGCTTAATTACGTTTTTCAAATAGAGCGATCAACGCTTTGACATAATCTTCATCGGTACGGACAGAAACCGAGTCGACACGACATTTTTTAAATGCGTTGTTCATTTCATTTTGCCGTGTATTCCACCATTCACTAAAAGCACTACGTACTTTGGCCGACGAACTGTCTATCCAACGTTCGGCACCCGTTTCGGCATCTTTCACCTTCATCAGTCCAACCGAAGGAAGTTCAGTTTCACGCTGGTCATACACTTGAATCGCCACCACATCATGCTTTCTGTTTGCAATAGTCAGCGCATCTTTAAATCCGCCCTTATCTATAAAGTCGGAAATAAGAAAAGCCGTACAGCGTTTTTTAATTGCGTTTGTGAGGTATTTCAATACCAGGCTGATATCCGTTTTTGTATCATCAGGCTTAAAGTCGATCAATTCGCGGATGATATACAGTATATGCTTCTTTCCCTTCTGAGGCGGAATAAACTTTTCAATTTTATCCGAGAAAAACAGTACTCCGATCTTATCATTGTTCTGAATTGCCGAAAAAGCAAGAGTCGCCGCTATTTCTGTAATTATTTCTTTCTTCATAACATTTACAGAACCGAAGTCCCGACTTCCGGAAACATCAATCATCAGCATAACCGTAAGTTCACGCTCTTCTTCAAACACCTTAACATAAGGACGTATATAGCGGGCCGTAACATTCCAGTCGATATCCCGGATGTCATCGCCATACTGATATTCCCGAACCTCGCTAAAAGCCATCCCCCTACCTTTGAAGGCCGAATGATATTGACCCGCAAAAATATTACGGGACAATCCGCGGGTTTTAATCTCTATCCTACGAACTTTCTTTAATAGTTCACTTGTTTCCATAGTAACCACATTCTTGGTTTAAACTAAATTTCCTCACTCACTTCCGTTATATGTTCTATGCAATGTCGCAGATGAGTAACTCGGTCTCAAAACATAAAACAAATAATAGCGGAATAGACAGTTCGAAAAAAATCAAGGAACTTCTACTTTATTAAGTATTTCGCTTATAATCTCTTCTGATGTCAGGTTATTTGCCTCTGCTTCATAACTTAAACCAATACGGTGACGCATCACGTCGTGACAAACCGCACGGATATCTTCGGGGATAACATATCCTCTTCGTTTAATAAATGCGTATGCACGAGCCGCCAACGCCAGGTTGATGGATGCACGGGGAGATGCACCGAATGATATCATATTGGATAGATTTGCCAAGCCATGTTCCTGAGGGAAACGGGTTGCAAATACGATATCAACAATGTATCGTTCTATTTTTTCGTCCAGGTAAACATCACGAACCACTTTACGAGCCTCAATGATTTCCTGTTTAGTAAGAACCGGTTTGATTTCATTCTTTATTCCGGAGATATTCTGACGGATAATTAGTTTCTCTTCTTCCTTTTTGGGGTAATTAATGACCACTTTAAGCATAAAACGGTCAACCTGAGCTTCGGGAAGCGGATAGGTTCCTTCTTGTTCGATGGGGTTCTGGGTAGCCATCACCAAGAATGGTTCCGGTAATTTAAATGTATGCTCACTGATTGTAACCTGACGTTCCTGCATAGCCTCAAGCAGAGCACTCTGCACCTTTGCCGGAGCACGGTTTATTTCATCTGCCAAAACAAAGTTCGCAAAAACAGGACCTTGCTTAACGTGAAAATCTTCGTTCTTCTGACTGTAAATCATGGTACCCACAACGTCTGCAGGCAACAAATCGGGTGTAAACTGAATACGGCTATATTTGGCATCAATCAACGAAGCCAGCGTTTTTATGGCCAGGGTTTTTGCCAAACCGGGAACACCTTCCAAAAGGATGTGTCCATCCGAAAGCAGACCAATCATTAATGATTCAACTAAATGCTTCTGACCTACGATCACCTGATCCATTCCCATGGTAATCATGTTCACAAACGAACTTTTGCTTTCAATTCGCTCATTCAACTCACGAATGTCTACTGTCTGACTCATAGAATTATTTGATTATATTGTTTGTTATTCTTTTTCTTTTTAAAACGCAGCACAAAAATAGAAATGTTAAAACCGTATTCCTTACTTTACCAGTTAAATAATGCTAACCAAAGCAACTCTTATGGCATAAGTTTATTAAAATAGTTTATCACTCCTTTAAAATCTCAGTTTGAAGCGCTGCGGCCTTCCGAATGGACTGCTCATCATTCGCATCAATATTATATGTTTCGGGCACCGGGATATGTATCTTAGTCCCGATAGCAACACTGTTTGGGTTGGGTATAGATTCCTTATTTGCTAGATAAAGATATACCCAGAAGATTTTATGTCCGTAATACTTCAACGAGATCAAAGTGAGTCTGTCTCCCGTTTGAATTACGACCGTATCCATGTATTTTGTTTTTACTTGCTCCGTTTGCATAGTACCCTGAGGTTCTGAAACCACCTCCGGCACAGAATCCTTCTCATTTGAAGGAATAGAATCAGACTCATCGAAAACAGAATCAGTCGGGGCGGGCGTTTCAGTCGGTATCGCTGAAACACTTTCAATCATAATCGGCACTGCATTTCTCACCTCAAGAGATTGGAAATAAAAAAACAGGGCAACAGAAGCTGTCACAAGCAATCCACCAACAATGATATAGAAAAAAGTTTTAGTTGCAGTATGGCCGTGTTTACGTCTCTTTTTAGGTTTTGCTTCCGGAGCGACAAATGCTACCGGATCTTTTGCTGAAAGAGAAGCCAGCTTAGCCCGTATTATTTCTTCTCTGTTTTCGGTCTGCTCTTTTTCTTTATCCTGATTGTCAACCTGTGAGCTTGATTCAATTTCGGGAGTCAACTCATTTGCCTGCGAGTCTGGGATAGTATCAACTACTTCAGATGCAAGATCTGCTTCCGGAGACTCATCTATCTCTTCAGAGAGAGTCTCATCCATGTTTATCGAATCTTCAACTTCAATAGGATCTTCTTCTTTGGGATTTTCCATTTCTATAGTTTCTTCATTATAAGGCTCTGAAACTTCCTCCGGAGAATCGTCTGAAACCGGAGAATCTACCGTATCTATTTGTCCATTCGGCTGTTTATCGATAGTCAAAGCTTCTTCCGGGGAATGAATTTCCGGCAAGTCCTCCGGATCAGCAAGCTCTTCGGTCATTTCTTTGTCCAGGAAACCGTTAATCCTGTTTTCAGTCACAGAAGACTTCGGTAAAGACAAATCCTCTCCATCTTCATTTGCATCCGATTCTAAATCAGAATCTACATCGTCTTCATCTGAGTCGTCAGCCATTTCCATATCCTGGAACGAAGCTGCATCTCCAATTTCAGTTGTCTCAAAAATAGAAAACGGACGATTAACCAATTCCTTTAATTCGTTATCAGGTAAAAATGAACACTTGTAATGAGCCGGAATCAAAATACGTTCACCCGTATTTACATGAATACTTTCACGATCCTCCACCAATACAATTTTAAAGGTACCCAATCCTTTTACCTTCACCATTTTGTCTGAAAACAGCCCTTCAGATACAACCGTAATAAATTCGCGTATAAAACGTTCAGTTTCATACACGTCTTTACCACTTTTGACAGATAACAACGTGGCTAATTCCTGTATAGTCAACTTGTTATTCATTATCTGCCATCTCCTTTAATTTTGCTTTAAGGATTGTTGCCGGTTTAAACACGGCTACAAGCTTCGGAGGAACCAGGTAACGCTTCCCGTTGGCCGGATTTACAGAAATCCGGTCAGACTTTTTCTTCACCTCAAAATGTCCGAAATCTGGAAGAGATACAATATCATTTTCAATTAAATGAGTCCCAACAATCGAACAAAAAGAATCAAGCATATCAATAACCTCCTGGGACTTCATACCCAAGCGGTCGGACAATTCGGAAATCAACTC
Organism: Macellibacteroides sp.; assembly: GCF_050251695.1. Lineage (NCBI taxonomy): Bacteria > Pseudomonadati > Bacteroidota > Bacteroidia > Bacteroidales > Porphyromonadaceae > Macellibacteroides > Macellibacteroides sp. Next base: position 58,036 of record NZ_JBFWMI010000002.1, on the reverse strand, counting down.
TTTGTTTTTCATATCAGTATCTTCATTAAATCAGAATACGTGCTATTTTACTTATTCTTTGCAAATGCACAAAAGATAGTTGATTGATAAAAATCAATCAACTATCTTTCCATATAAATCAAAAGCCTGAGAATCTGTAATTTCAACAAAATACATTTCTCCTACTTTAAGTTCTTTTTCTTTGGAAATAAGAATTTCCGGATCCACTTCAGGCGAATCAAACTGCGATCGTCCCACATAGAAATCGGGTTCTTCCCTATCAACAATCACTTTAAGAATCTTTCCTACTTTAGCTTCGTTCAACTCCGTAGAGATCCGCTCCTGAATCCGCATGATATAATCCATTCTTTCCTGTTTTGTTTCCTGAGGGATTACATCTTCAAAATGGTTATAGGAATAGGTGTCCGCTTCATGACTATATGTAAAAGCACCCATACGCTCAAAACGCATCTCTTTTACAAATGCGACCAATTCTTCGAAATCCTGATCAGTTTCACCCGGGTGACCAACCATCAGGGTAGTACGCACATGAATACCCGGAACCTCTTTACGTATACGTTCAAGGAGTTCGTATGTCTGCTCTTTTGTAATATTCCTACGCATATTCTTCAGCATATTATCGCTGATATGCTGTAATGCTATATCAAGGTATTTACATACATTATCACGTTCGCGCATTACACGTAACAAATCGTAGGGGAAATGAGCCGGATAGGCATAATGAAGTCGTATCCACTCAACGCCCGGTATATCTGAAATCCGTTCAATTAATTCGGGTAAAGCCATGCGTTTATATAAATCCAACCCATAATAGGTAAGATCCTGCGCAATAACCTGGAATTCCTTTACGCCCCTTTTTACAAGCAATTTAACTTCTGCTTCAATATCCTCAATCGGTCTGGAATGATACTTACCTGTAATAATAGGAATAGAGCAATAAGAACAAGTGCGATCACAACCTTCGCCAATTTTCAAATACGCATAATGTTTGGGAGTAGTAAGCATACGGTCGTCCGACAATTCATTGTGATAGGCTTTGCCTAAATCAGACAACACCTCTTTCCAGTTGAATTTGCCGTAAAACTTATCCACCTCGGGTAATTCCCGTTTAAGGTCGTCCAGGAAGCGTTCGGTAAGGCATCCCATAGCTATCAGCTTGCCAATTTTACCATTCTTTTTGGCTTCTGCCAGTTGAAGAATCATATTAATGGATTCTTCCTGTGCATCACCAATAAAACCGCAGGTGTTAACCACTACGATTTCGCCGTTTATCTTTTTCGGATCGTGCTCCACAGTATACCCATTCGCCTTGAACTGACGCATTAACTGCTCAGAATCAACCAGGTTTTTGGAACACCCCAATGTAATAATATCAACTTTATTTTTTCTCATATATAAAAATGGAGAAAGAAGAGCAAGCCCTTCTTTGTATATTTATTCTCCGAATAATGAATTTACAAACTCTTTTCTCTGAAATACCTGAAGATCTTCCATACCTTCACCCAGTCCGATATATTTTACGGGTATTCGGAAGTGATCTGATATACCTATAACCACTCCCCCTTTAGCCGTTCCGTCTAATTTAGTGATCGCAAGTGCATTTACTTCCGTAGCAGCCGTAAACTGCTTAGCTTGTTCAAAAGCATTCTGTCCGGTCGATCCATCTAAAACCAGCAGAATTTCGTGTGGAGCATCCGGAACAACCTTCTTCATCACATTTTTTATTTTGGTAAGCTCGTTCATCAGGTTTATCTTGTTATGGAGACGTCCAGCAGTATCAATAATAACCACATCCGCATCATTGGCAACAGCCGAATTCAAGGTATCGTAAGCAACCGAAGCCGGATCAGAGCCCATCTTCTGTTTTATCACAGACACCCCTACCCGTTCGCCCCAGATTACCAACTGCTCTACCGCTGCAGCACGGAAGGTATCAGCAGCACCCAGATACACTTTTTTCCCTGCTTTTTTAAATTGATAAGCAAGTTTGCCAATTGTAGTGGTTTTACCCACGCCATTCACTCCTACAACCATAATTACATACGGCTTCTTATCATCCGGAGTTGTAAATCCCTCCGTATCTTCTGTATTGTTTTCGGTAAGCAGACTGGCTATCTCATCACGCAGAATGGCCGTAAGCTCTTGCGTATTTACAAATTTATCTGAGGCCACCCTCTTCTCGATGCGGGAAATAATTTTAAGTGTAGTATCCACTCCAACGTCCGAAGTGATAAGTACCTCCTCCAGATTATCCAATACTTCATCGTCTACCTTGCTCTTGCCGGCAATTGCCCGGGCAATCTTGGTAAATACATTTTCTTTTGTCTTCGATAATCCCTTATCTAATGTCTCTTTTTTTTCTTTACTGAAAAAGCTGAAAATACCCATACTTTATATTGCTAGTTTATACCACTCTAATTATTGCGCTAAAGTACAAAAAATATTGTTTAGAACATTAACTCATTCTGTTTTTGTAATCTTCGTAGCCAAACGATCTGTAAAGTACAAGCTCGTCCTCTTTGCTCCACAAGGCCAATGAAGGGTGTGGAATACCATTGAACATAGATGTTTTAACAATCGTATAATGAATCATATCTTCAAAAATGACTTTATCACCCACTTCAAGCGGTTTGTCGAACGACCAGTCTCCCATATAATCGCCACTCAGACAGCTGTTTCCTCCAATCCGGTAGGTAGGTTTACCTTCCACGGCGTCCGTAGCATTCCGTATAGCCGGTTTGTAAGGCATTTCAAGGCAGTCGGGCATATGACAGGTGAATGAAGCATCAATAATCGCTGTTTTAATACCTTTATTCTCCACGATATCCACCACTGTAGTAAGTAAAAAACCGGTTTGCCAGGCAAAAGCGCTTCCAGGCTCCATAATTATTTCCAGATTTGGATATTTAGTTTTAAATGCACGAAGTACAGAAACCAGGTGAGCCGTATCGTAATCTTTTCGGGTCATCAGATGACCTCCTCCCATATTCAGCCATTTAACCTGAGAAAGAAGCGTCCCGAATTTTTTATCAACCTCCTGCAAAGTCCTTTCAAGATCATACGAAGAAGATTCGCACAAGGTATGAAAATGTAACCCTTCCACTCCTTCCGGCAAAGTTTCGCCCAATAAATCACGTACGATCCCCATACGTGAACCTGGAGCGCACGGATTATACAAATCGGTCTCCACATCCGAAAATTCCGGATTAATACGTAGGCCGCATGAAATGCCACGTCCATCAGCCTTCACCAGCGGATAAAAACGGTCAAACTGAGAAAGAGAGTTGAAAGTGATGTGACTACTATACTTCAGAATAGCCGGAAAATCAGCCTCGGTATATGCAGGAGAATAGGTGTGCGCCGGGCTACCCATCTCTTCGAAAGCCAACTGCGCTTCAAATTTTGAACTGGCAGTGGAATATGGAATGTATTCCCGCACAATCGGAAACGATTTCCACAAAGCAAAAGCTTTAAAGGCAAGAATAATATTTACTCCCGCTTCCTCCTTCACTCTTTTTATTAAGGCAAGGTTATTGCGTAACAATTTTTCCTCCATTACGTAGCAAGGAGATGGAATCGCATTTAAATCTATCATACTTAAATCAATATTATCATAATTCAGGCTGCAAAGGTAATTAAAAAAACCCTAAATCACCTGCTACATCTTATATCTAAACAAGTGTAAGTTTTGCAAACTTAAGAAGCAACTGTTTTTGTCCGAAGTTATCAAATAAAACGGTTGCTTTCTGATTGGCATCTGTCCCTTCAATCTGAAGAATTTCACCCTCACCAAATCGCTCGTGACGCACCCTGCAGCCCGGTTGTAAATTACTATTCAATGCCGAAACATTCCCGCCGGAAGTAGCCGCATCATTTATTTTAGTAAGGTGTGAAACACGTTGTTGTGCAGCAGCTGTAACAGGCGAACTGAATACATCCTCGGCTTTCGTCTGATTACGGAATGAGGATAGAGCTGCCGACTGATACTCAGCTCGTTTTGATTGGAAAGTATCTTCAGTTGAAGCAACTGACGGAATATCCAAAAATTCGGCATCAATATCTTTCAGAAACCTGCTGGGCGAACAAATAGAACTCTGTCCGTTACGGAAACGGCTTTTGGCATACGTGAGCAGACAATTTTCTTCGGCGCGGGTAATAGCTACATAAAACAGGCGACGTTCCTCCTCGATAGCCCGAAGACTATCCTTAGCCATAAGCGAAGGGAAAAGATCCTCTTCCAGTCCAACTACGATTACATTTTTAAACTCCAATCCTTTAGCCGCATGAACAGTCATCATCGTCACCTTGTTGGCATTTTCATTTTTGTCGTTATCCTGATCAGTCAGCAGTGAAACCTCCGACAGGAAATCGGCCAGCTTAACTGATTCGGCTCCTTCTTCCAATTTTAATTCGGCGAACTCCGAAATACCTTTTATCAACTCCTGTAAGTTCTCCTGTTTACTGATCCCCTCCACGGAGCGGTCCTGAAAAAGAGAACCCACAATTCCCGTTTCCTTTACAACAACAGCAGCCAATTCCTCTACAGAAAGTTGATCATTTTTAAGCATAAAGCTCTCAAGAAGTTCCCTGAATGCGTTCAGTTTGTTGGCAGTACCACTGTTGACCGGCAACTTGTAGGCAGCCGGATCCTGTAATACAGTCCACAAACTCACTTCATTATCGGATGAAGCAGCAATCAACTTATTCACAGTCGTTTCGCCGATTCCTCTGGTTGGATAATTTATAATACGCTTCAGGGCCTCTTCATCGTGCGGATTAACAATCACACGGAAATAAGAAATAATATCCTTTATCTCCTTCCTCTGATAAAATGACAGTCCTCCATAAATCTTATAAGGAATGTTTCGTTTACGCAATGCCTCCTCCAGGATACGGCTTTGTGCATTCGTCCGATATAGAATGGCAAAGTCAGAATAGGTATAGTGCGTTCCAGCCATACGCATCTCGGCAATCTTTCCGGCCACCACATACCCCTCTTCATAATCCGAATACGAAGAGATTACACGAATCTTCTCTCCTACGCTATTTTCAGAATAAACCGTTTTATGAATCTGCTCTTTATTTTTATGAATTAAGCTATTGGCCGCATTTACAATAGATTGCGTAGAGCGATAATTCCGTTCAAGCTTAAATATTTTGCATCCCGGATACACATTCTTAAACTGAAGAATATTGTCAATATTAGCACCCCTGAAAGAATAGATACTTTGCGCATCATCTCCAACTACACAGATACGCTGATGTAGTTCGCTTAAGCGCTGTACAATTAAATGCTGGGCAAAATTGGTATCCTGATACTCGTCCACTAAAATATACCGAAAGAATCGTCTGTATTTTTCCAACACCTCCGGAAAATCCCGAAACAAAATATTGGTCTGCAGCAACAAATCATCAAAATCCATCGCACCGGCCTGTTTACAACGAGCCTGATATCGCTTGTAAATCTCCGCAATCAAAGGCATCTTCGAATGTTGATCGGCCTCAATCAGCTCCTTGCTTTGTTCGTAGGCCTTAACCGTAATCAACGAATTCTTAGCATTTGAGATCCTGCTCTGAACTGTACCGATCCGATATACCTTATCGTCCAGCTGCATCTCTTTCATGATAGATTTAAGCAGACTCTTCGAATCGGCCGAATCATAGATGGTAAATGCAGAAGGATACCCCAGATAAGAGGCTTCACTTCTTAAAATACGGGAAAATATGGAGTGAAACGTGCCCATCCACAGTCGGCGAGCCTGTTGTTCACCCACAATAGAGGCGATACGCTCCTTCATCTCACGGGCAGCTTTATTTGTAAATGTAAGGGCCAGAATAGATTGAGGGGGAAAACCCTGATGAAGCAGATAGGCGATTTTATAGGTAAGCACCCTCGTTTTTCCTGAACCGGCACCTGCAATAACAAGCGAAGGTCCCTCGGAATAGGTAACCGCTTGAAGCTGACTTTCGTTTAATTGACTTAGATACTCTTCCACTGAATTAAATTAAATGAATAAGATGATAAGATAGCTTATTGTAAAGCCGATTTACGAATTTCTATCAATTCGGGATCAAAGCCCTCTTTTTCCAAAAGACCAAGTATTCCGCTAATGATCAATTCAAAGCGCTCATTCGCGCGGATACAGATACTTTTAAGCACAGAAGATGGCAATTTCAATATTTCAATTGGTTCTATCAAGCCATTTTTGAACACATAATCGGCCTCCTGTGGAGAGACAAAGGATGCAATCCGCCACTCCTTTTCATCCGACAGAGCCGGATCTTTCAGCTCAAGACATGCATTGTACATCATTGAGAAAAATCTTGTTCGCACACTGAAGCGGCTGTGCTCCTCGTCAAAATCGAAAGTATCATATTCACTTTCAAATTGTTTGACAAATACATCCATCACTGCCGCGTCATCATATTTACACTTAAGTAGAAATTTATTATTATTCATACAGTATTCTACTAAGGCTTTATAATCCAATCCTACAGCAACCTGTACGGCACTTTTCCCGGCTGCTTTCCACCAAGGCATTGAATCCTGACACTCGGTAAGCAGATAGATATACATCTCTTGTTCGGGGCCGACCAACATCCTGCGGTCATTTCTAAAAAAAGGAACCTCCACCTTGCTTGATTCAGCGGGAATTTGATGATTTAACTCATACATTCCTATCGCCTTCCTCAATATAGATAAGCCATAAGGCTCTCCGGATGCATCCTTAGAATACATATAATTGGATAGCTCCATGCCTAGAAAGCCGCTTTCTCCAGCTCCGCTAAGCATTTTAAAAAAAGACTCCAATGTCGTATAATGATATAATTCCATGCTGTAAATTTCTTTTGAACCACAAATATAGCTATTGTGGAAGAAAACAAGGCAATTTAAAATAATAAAGCCGGTCTTATCACTAGGACCGGCTTATTATAAGTATTGAAAATCCCTAATCCTACCCTCGCGAACAAGATTCAGGTAAATTATATAGAATAAATCTGCAATTAAAATAAACAGCAGACCATACTCCAGTTAAATGTTAAATAATAAAGAATGTTCTATTACACTCATAAACATGGATTCATTGATATAAGTTTGAAAATATGCTATATAACAGCTCTGTATTAAAATATCGGCAATAAAAAGACTTTTACTGGTAACCTTCACATCAATAAAAAAGCCCGACTCTCACGAGCCGGACTTCTGTCTGCTTAAAATTTGAAATAAATTTCAAATTGCAAATATAATAATTTATTTATTATAGATAACTATTTTTTCTATTTATATTAAAAGTTCTATTTACTTAGTTCTATTCTTTTAAGCCAATGCTATCGAACAGCTCTGTAAGTTACATTTGAAGTAGCCTGATTTGTTGCAAGAACCAATATTTCTGCCACCTGAACATGAGCTGGCGCCGAAGCCGCAAAATAAACAGATTCGGCAACATCACTTCCTGATAAAGGTTTGATCCCTTTATAGAAATTATCTGCAGCGTCTTTATCACCTCTGTAACGTACCACCGAAAAGTTTGTCTCAACCAATCCGGGCTTAATATTCGTAACCCGCAAAGGGGTATCGACTAAATCCTGTCTAAGGCCATCGGACAAAGTCTTAACCGCAGCTTTAGTTGCACAGTAGACACTTCCCCCCGGATAAGCCGCATCACCGGCAATGGAACCGATATTTATAATATGCCCCACACCCCGTTGAACCATACCGGGGGTGACCAGCCTTGTTATATTCAGCAATCCCTTTATGTTGGTATCAATCACGATATCCCACTCTTCCAATACACCTTCAAACTCCTTATCAAAACCAATCACAAGTCCGGCATTGTTTACCAGAACATCAATCGACTTCCATTTTCCCTCCAACGATTCGATCGCCACTTTTGCTCTTTCCCGATCGCGCACATCAAAAGGTAACAACAACACCTCAATTCCAAAATCAGCTTCCAGCTCAACCTTTAACTCATTTAGTTTATCCTGGTTACGACCATTCAATATCAAGTTTGCTCCCTCTGAAGCAAACTTGCGTGCACAACCCTCACCAATGCCACTTGTAGCTCCGGTAATGAAAATTATTTTATCCTTCATTGTTCGTTTAATTTAAAATGCCCGAAAGGTAAGGAAGAATTAAAAGGCAACCAAACTAACACCTATAAAAAAAGAGAGCCCGACTCTCCCGAGCAAGACTCCCGCCTGTTTAATTATTTAAAAAATTCACTTTACAAAACTACTAAAATATTCGAAATTAAATGTATAATAGCAGTAATTAAGTCCATTTTTTGCTTAGTTAACACTTTAAATTAACATATAACATATTATAAAAGCATTAAAACTACCATTTTGCAACCTATCCTTAATCGATTCTTCCCACATTCATCTAGTAGAAAAGTAAACCATTAATCAATTTTAAATAAAAGAATCTTAATTGAAACTATCATAAATTCCGAATTTAAACTAGTTTCACCTATTTCTGGCGGGTATAATTAACCGACCAAACCTCCTTCTCACTCTTGTAAAAGACTTGTTTTGCCGTACCGTCTTTACTAAATTCCAGCGTCGCATTCATTGCTGCTTTATCCGGAGTTGCAATATCATGTATCATAACAGAATTAATCATATTATTTGCAGTAAACCACCAAGCATATACAACAGGATCCGACCCTTTAATATGTTCTGTTTCAATAAATTTACCACTTCTTTTATCATATACCACAGAAGACTTTCCTTCGGATATAAGTTTCCCCTTTACCATCATTTTAAGGTCGAAAAGTAAGACATTATCTTTGAACTCGCCATTACTAGACCAGACAAAAGAGGTATCTTTTCCCATTTCACCCTTCCATGTTCCGGCAAATTGTTTAACAAGTTCCATTTGATTCAAACCTCCAGTCGATTTATCAATCAACGGTCTTGTAATAAAGGTTTCCGAACCATATGCCATCTTCCACCCCTTATCCGTATTCTTAAACAACATGGTCCATATACCCGATTCATCCAAAGTTACGCGTCCGTCTTTATAGTGTACCGTATCCGTGTAATTAGCTACATACAGCACACTGGTATTATCCGGAAATGCAAACTGTTCATCCAGAATTGTTATTTTCTGACTCTTCATCTCGGCAAAAATAGGTATCACATTTTCAACAAACTCCTTATGAGTAATCACATTTCCATTCATCATATAGAGAAAATCGGGCGAATCAAGTATAGCTCCGGTCAGCGCATCCGCATTAACTTCATCACAGGCTTTACGAATCTCGTTGGCGGCCGCTTTTACTTCACCCTGAATTTTATCTTTTTCGGCTTTAGATAATGGAGAAGTTGATTGTGTGGTACAAGCAAATAAAGGAATAAGCAATAAAAATAACAGCCATTTAGTTTTCATAACATTTAGTTTTTAGCGTAAAACAAAACTTATAATCCACTTATAATAAAACAAATAGAAAATATATTTGTTTGATAAATCATTTACCAAAATTGTATTATCTTTGTTGTCAACCACAGAAAGAATATTCATCTTTTAAACTATTTAAGTCATGATCAGAAAAACTTTGTTTATCTTAATTTCAGGCCTGCTTTTAACTGCCTGCAACACTCCGGAAAAAGAAAAACAGGAAACTACAGACAACGCACCGGAGACTAAAATTGCAACAACCGATGCTATTACCGGAGCAAGCAGTGAACCGGCAATCATTTTAAATATTTCGAAAGAGGAAGGATTAACGAAGGTTTCCGACTTCCTGAAAGATTGTCACCCCTATTATCTGGCCACGGTAGAAAACAACATTCCAGCAGTACGGCCCATCGGGATAGCACTCAATTACGATGGTAAGCTCTGGTTCCATATAGGAGAACAAAAAGCATCGTTCAGACAAATAAAGAACAATCCCCATATCGAAATAGCCTCTCTCAACTCAAAAGGACAATGCATGAGGATATTCGGAAAAGCTGTAATCATGGAAAATGATTCAGTGGATAAAATCGTTTTCGAAAAATATCCCAACCTCAAAGAAATGTACAATACCGAGCATAAACAAAAGCTGGGACACTTTTACATCAGCGAAGGCGTAGCCAATCTCCCAACAGATTCGGGAACTGTAATAATAAAATTCTGAGAAATGAAAGTCGTATCGCTAAAATGTATCAAATCAGACTAAGCTCTTTAGCGATACGACAGGCTTCGATCGAATTATTTACCTGAAGTTTTTCCAATATATTCTGTCGGTGCCGGCTTACCGTTTTCACACTTATCGATAATAAAGAGGCAATATCTTTACTCATCTTCCCTTTATCAATCAGCTTTAAAATCTCCTTCTCCCTACCGGTTAAAAGGTCATTACAATTATGGTTTACAAGGTCGGTTTGTTGTCCCGACAATGAATCTACTATAACGTTCCGGGGGTTGGTTCCTGCAAATAAATTATAAAGGCACAAAGCCAGCCATATACTTCCGTTCGAATAGCTGGCAACATAAAACATACGATGTAATACCTGAACATAAATATCATCGGCATCACGCATCCGTATAATACTTTCCAGATAATAATCCGATCGACGGACTTTCGGTATACTTTTAAGGAAATTAAAAAACCGAAGCTCCTGTACATGCTTTTGCTTCAAATCATCAGGGTGGATACGGGTTAATATTGCCTCCTCCCAGATAGATCCAACAGTATGCATATCCCCTCGTTTGGCCATGCCCAGCTGTTCTGCTATACCTCCATAATAAATGAAGCTTACATTTGACTTCAAATCGCTTAACACTGCAATGGCATTTTCTACTTTCGAATAATTGAAAGCGATCTGTTTACAGTCATTCAGCCGTTCCTGCTGTTTTAATTCATCAGAGAATGACTGCTTCAGCAACTCTTCGCTCAGTTGACTCACAATATCCATATGGGAAGAAGTAAAATGGTTATTAATCAGTATTGCTGTATTATCAATATAGCATTACTTTTGCAAAAGTAATTAAAAGAAAGCGCATACGGTCAAGGAGATTCAGAAACCATGAGAGGTTTTTTAATCTCAACGGCAGAACCAATAATTTACAAATAATAAATAATATGAAAAAGAAAAAAGCTTTCGTGGCCCTATTAATAGCAATAGCTGTACAATCAGGATTTGCTCAGTCGTTAGAAAAGATGCAATGGTTCAACGAACCGCAAAAATGGGAAATTAAGGACAAAACTTTATCCATGCTTGTAACTCCTCAAAGCGATTACTGGAGAATTTCGCACTACGGATTTACTGTAGACGATGCCCCCTTTTACTACACTACTTACGGTGGAGAATTTGAGGTGAAAGTGAAAATTACGGGTAATTACAAAGAACGCTTTGATCAAGCCGGTTTAATGCTTCGTATTGATCATGAAAACTACATCAAAGCAGGGATTGAATACGTAGACGGCAAGTATAACCTAAGCACCGTGGTGACACATAAAACCAGCGACTGGAGTGTTATTTCACTAGAAAAATCCATCCCGTATATTTGGATAAAAGCTGTAAGGCGACTGGATGCCGTCGAAGTTTTTTATTCGTTTGACGACAAAACCTATACAATGATGCGCAATGCATGGCTGCAAGACAATACGCCGGTAATGGTAGGATTAATGGCTGCCTGTCCGGATGGAAATGGTTTTGATGTAAAATTTGAACATTTCACCGTAAAACATTTAGCAGATATGCGCAGACTGGAATGGCTGAAGAATAATACCGGTAAATAAAACGCACAAAAGATTTACTCCACCCCCATTCCGGAGATAAAGGTATCAAAGAAACCTTTAATCTTACTCAGAATGCGTTCGCTTACCAATTTGCGCTCTTTAACGGGTGGATTTCCATCATTGCGTAACTTCAGGATTTCATCCCTTAGCGGTTCACGCTGAGTGAATATGTAATCGGAAATGATTTTTTCAACTTTATCAAACAGCAGGTTTTCATCGGAGCACAACTTCATGAAAGCCTGCTGTTGTTCTTCTGTCCAAAAACGCTCAAAAGCATCCGGGATGGCATCCGAATCCTCAATAGCAGGCAAATTCTCACGAATAAACTTCTCAATCAGTTCACGTTTGCTCCGGAGCTGCGTCTCACCCGCAATCAGTTTAACAATCTCCGCATGGCGCCTCTCTTTGTCGGGATTATCCTTTAAATTGGCCAATAACTTCAGGATGTAAACCACATTGATTTCATCTTTATGAATCAGTTCCAACTCAAAATCCACATCATCCAGAATAGAAACCTTCTCCTTTTGCGAATCAGACTTAACCTTATCATGCAAATCGAGGTACTTACTTTTGTAATCATCAAAAAGCTGCTCATCCATGGGCAGATCCTCAAAGCAGAAATCAGAGAAAGTAGTCAGCACATTCTTCACCCGCATCACTTCGCGGAACGCCTTAATAAACTCCAGCTCTTCCTCTTCGCTCCGCAAATCATTCACACTATCCACCGTAGGAGTAACCTGCTGCAAATGCTCGTAAGCAGCTTCAAACCGCTTTACATACTCCTCATAAGGCTCCATTAAGATCACTTCCCTCGCATCCTTGTTGCTAAACAAAGTAATCGCATCATCTGTAGCCTGCTTCAAGTTACGGAACACCACTATATTGCCCTGCGACTTCTGTTCGTTCAGCACACGGTTGGTACGCGAATAAGCCTGAATCAAACCATGGAACTTCAAGTTCTTGTCCACATACAACGTATTAAGCGGCTTGCTATCGAAACCTGTTAGAAACATATTAACAACCAACAGAATATCAATCTCACGAGCCTTTACACGCTTTGAAATATCATTATAGTAATTATAAAACGACACACTATCCCGGGTGGAGAAATTTGTTTGGAACATGCCGTTATAATCTTCAATAAACTCGTCCAACTTCTCGCGGCTATGCACATTCAATCCATACAAAGCCCTTGCCTCCTCCACAATGGAAACCTCCTCGGGTAGAAACCCGTTAGCATCACGGTCGGCTTCATTAGCCGCATAACTAAATATCGTTGCAATACGCAGATTATGCTCTCCCGCCTTCTTTTTTGACTTAAACAATTCATAATACTGGATAAGCACATCCACACTACTCACGCAAAACATAGCCGTAAACTCCCTGCTGTGCGTTTTACGGTCGTGGTTAGCCACAATATAGTCCGCAATCTTGCCAAGTCGAGCAGGCGAACGCATCAACTCCTCTCTGTCAATATCTTCAACCTCAATATCAATATTAGTCCTGCTCCCATCCTTATTTTGGTAACGCCCTACATACTCCACCGAAAACTTCAGCACATTCTCATCCTTTATGGCATCCGTAATCACGTATTTATGTAAGCACTCGCCAAACAATTCATGGGTTGTACGCTTGCCATGCTCATTTTTAACGGCATTATCCGCAAAAATGGGAGTACCAGTAAAGCCAAAGAACTGCGTATCCTCAAAATAATTCTCAATCCGCTTGTGCGTTTCGCCAAACTGGCTCCGGTGACACTCGTCAAAAATGAAAATAATCCGTTCACTTTTGACCGACTTCAGCCGATATTCGTGGCGCTTCTTGCTGATAGCCGTATTCAATTTCTGAATGGTGGTAACAATAAGTTTGGTATTATCTTCAAGCTGGCGAACCAAAATATCCGTGCTCTCGGTACTATCGACACTCCCCTTGCTGAAACCATTAAACTCCTTGGAAGTCTGGTAATCCAAATCCCTGCGATCCACCACAAAAACCACCTTCTTCACCTCCGGCATATTCATGATAATCTGACTCGCCTTAAAGGAGGTAAGCGTCTTTCCCGAACCCGTAGTATGCCAGATATACCCATTCTTTGTAGAGTTTTTAACCCTATCTATCAAAGCCTCCACCGCATAATACTGATAAGGCCTTAACACCATCAGCACCTTATACGTCTGATTCAATACAATATACTTGCAAATCATTTTAGACACATGGCAGGTATCCAGAAATGAAAATGTAAACTTGTCGAGCTGCGTAATCAGCTTATTATTGGGGTCGCTCCAAAAGAACGTCTGCTTAAACGATTGCGATTTATTGTTGGCATAATACTTTGTATTCACACCGTTGGAGATAACAAAAATCTGAATAAACTGAAACAGAGCCAACGAAGCCCCGTAAGAATGACGATGGTAGCGATTGGTCTGATTAAAAGCCTCCTTCAGTTCAATCCCCCTGCGTTTCAGTTCTATCTGTACCAATGGCAGCCCATTAATCAGCAACGTAACATCGTACCGGTTTTTATATTTCCCCTCCATAGTAACCTGGTTGGTAACCTGGAACAAGTTCTGACACCAATTCTCCTGATTCAAGAAATCGAAATACAAATCCTCCCCATTATCCCGTACAATATGCTGTTTCTCACGCAGAGTAACTGCCTTGTCGAATACAGAACCTTTACTTAAGATATTCAGTACCCGTTGAAACTCCAACTCGGTAAATTCAATTCCGTTGTGCTTTTCCAACTGCAATTTCAAATTGCCCAACAAATCCCTTTCATCCTTGATAGGCACATACGTATAACCCAACAGCTGAAGCTGAGTCACCAAATTATTTTCCAACACTTGTTCCGGTTGAGTAGTCATTTAATTTTATAATAAGTCATTAACTAAAATACAAAACTAGTAATAATATTTTACTATTCATAAATACTATTTAAGCCATTAATATTTTGAATCATCTCCATCTTTGCTGTAACGGAGATAGAATTTATTAACTGCAGCATCCGTAAAGTGCCACTCTTTAATTTCTCTATTATCGCAATCTCTTCTGAAGACCTTTTTGATGGCCACCTTTTTGGGAAGGTTCTTTATTTCACTTATATAGAAATCATTCCTGATTTGAATATCATCGCCGGAATTTCTCATCGAATAAGTGATGATATTACTGAAGGTAACAGGCGAATTTGCCGACGTAAATTTAAGCGGTCTCACCTGTTTCTTTGAGGGAAACAACAGTAAATTACAATCACGGTAAAGAGTTTCATAAATTGAATATTCAGAAAAATATTTGGCGGTATGCGGAGGAATAGCAACGATAGGCTCCTCAGAGTAAGTAACCTGGCTTGAAGTGGCTGTAGACTTTTCCTTGGCATCTGTTCCTCCAAACAGACCAGGCATCAACACACTTAAATCGGCAATCTTAGAAGCCTTGCCATCTTCCGAAACACTATTCAGCACCGGCAATCCATTCTTGAAGCCCCACACACTGACGGTCTGCTGATTTGAAAAACTCTGTGACACACTCCTTGCGAACGTTCTGTTAAGCGAATAATCGTAAGCGATCCCATTCTTCACAAAGAAACTTTCCGCCAGATTCACATAAATAGTAAGATCCGATTTATTATGAAAAAGAAAACCAGCGTTTCCCCCCTCCGACCACAAGTTATAATACACTTTACAATTTGCATCCTCAAAGAACAAAGCATTCTGTTCTGATTTAAGGTTATCGCACTGAGTGGTAGCCACCTGAAAGAAAGTTGATTTACACGAGCTCAAAGCCAGAACTACAAACAACGAAAGAAATAAATGTTTCATAATAGTAATACGTTTATCCCTATTCCCTCTGGATAAAATTAAAATAATAAAGCGGGGAATCAACCTAGAAAGGTCCGCTTTATACTAACTGTGTGTTCAAAAAATATTGATTAAAAAAATATATGTTTCAGTCTTCAATCCTCAAAATATATCCGCAAGAATATTTAAATTCAGCAGTGCATTCTCTGCAAGGTAATGGTTTTGATTCTCTAAATTCTTCCAATGTCATTCTATTTCCTTCCATTTTTTTGCAATTTAAAGATTCATTATCACTCGTAAATAAAGTAACAAAGGGCTTTTTATCTATCTGTTTTACCATATATGCATCCCCTCTTGATTTTAATTCAAATAATAGTGTTGCATATCTTTCAGCTTCCTCCAAAAGCTCCAAATTCAAACACTTACGTAATACAATATTGCATATTTGACTAGCATCTGCAAATTCATTTTTTTTACAAAGCATGGCAATTCGAAAATCAGCATAACTTAACATAAAATTATCTTCTGTTCCAGATATATTTTCAACAAAATACTTATTCCGAAACTGATTATACTCATCCTCAGATTTCCACAACGATTGATAAATTTCATAATTTTGCTTATCAATATAAAACTTATCTAACAACATTCTTAGATGATTACCTTCAGTTTCATTAAGCAAGACTGCAATATCTTCATTGGGTTTCTTAATACGAATCATCTTCTCCTTGCAAAACTTACATTTCTGAGTTCTTACTGGGAACTTTTCAAGTTTTTTATTACAATAAGGACATATTGCTTCTTTTTGCAAACTCTTGTAAACAGAAAAATCTATCACATCAAACGGATTAAGATTCCATTTTGATTTTTCCACTACTGATGTATCTTTTACTACTACCCTACTTTTACTTAAAGCATTGTTATTGTTTTTTATCCCCCAATAAATAACATATAAAACAACAATAAATCCTATTACTAAAATTATTTCCATCACCAATCTTCATTTAAATTAATAGTTGTAAACATATTAGTAAAATCATAATTCAAGAGAGGTGCTGCACTTTTGAGGAAACTCTTTTTTAAAATACCCTTAGATGATATGGCAAAGTCTTTTAGTTTGAATTCATCGCCTTTATGGACTAATCCATTTGTAAATGAATACACTGCTTTAAGATCCCTAATAGTAACTCTGTAACGGTTATCTTTAATTTCAATTAAAACAAATCCTGTAAAACTTGAATCTCTTACATAAAGTGGAATTTGCATTGAGCTTTTGCCTTGTTTTTTATATGAAACATCAAAAGGTTTTATTGTTCCTGTAATTGTATTATCGGTTTCACTTTCTATTATCAATACTCCTTTTTGTATCAAATTCTTTTTAATATCTTCAATGGATATATCTGTATCATATATAGCCTGCCATACCAATTCACCATCTTCAGATAAAAAGTTATATGTACTATTCTCATCAATTTTCTCCTGGCTTGAATAAAATTCATAAGATTCTGATTGGATAGCTAATAAAGGGCAGAAGCTCACAAAATAGATTATCAAAATTAAGTAGGTGCTTTTCATAAATAAATTTTTAAATATTAAAATTAACAAATGTATTCAAATAATCAATTATCTAGGATTACTTATATAGAAAATATCTGATCTCTACTACGATCTTTTCCGTATTTATCATCCCATATAAATTTTATTGAAAAGTTTATTTTTGAATCTTTACTATTACAAATAATATAAATCGGTATTTCATCTCCAGGATTTACATACTCCAATGGTAATACTGATGGATTTAATTCAATAAAATTGCTATATTTACAATCTTCAGGCATTTCTACGCGAACGTTGTAAGCAATTGCTTTTCCGACATTAGATATATAATATTTTTTTTCATCAAATGTATATCCAATGATTATTGCTTTTTTATTTTCAATATTACTTTTACAATACCCAATAATTTTACATAGACTGGGAATTGATTCAATTACACTAAATAAATATTTCCACATTTATTAATTATTATTTATAAATTATATTCTATATTCATTTATTCTTCATTAACGTAAACAGCACACATTCAATAAATTAATAGAATTTATACCTTCCAGCACAAATTTTATGAATTCAACAAAACATTTGCTGTAATAATCCCTTCTTCCAGGCTTCCATCTTTTCAATCTGCGCACTGCATTGGTTTATCTTTTCATCTATGGCAGAGAGGAAAGTAGCTATTTTTTGTTGTTCTGGGAGAGAAGGAATTGTCAATTCAATTTTAAAGAAGTCTGATACTCCAATATTAAGCAATCCATGATTTCTTGCTCCTTCTTGCGCAACCTTTTCAAGTTCGTTATTTTGTAAACCTGTTTCGAAATACTGTTCAGCAAATGAATTATCAAAACAAGTTTTATTCCTAAAACAAATATAAAGAGTAGATACTACCCCTTTTTCATATCGGGTCAATCGTTTGATTGCTCCCATAGGATATCCGTTTGAATAGCTCTTATTATATGCAAAATCATTTCTATCTAGTAAATAATACCCAGTAACATCTTTTGCTGATACAGATTTATTAAAAAATTCCAACTGACTAACTAACCCATTTTGAGCTGATATTGTTAGTACATTTAAATTATTTTCTTTATTTTTAGTTATGACTCTATTTGATATTTCCCCTAATGTTTTTTCTTGCCAATCGGGGAAGTCTTGGTTGTTGTCGTCTTTGAAGCGGAATTCTTGGGAAAACAATTTTTGCATTACCCCTTTTTTATATTGTTCCAAAAGGGTTTTCTTCTTTTTCAGCTGAGTAAGTTTCTCATCTACTGCCGTTAGAAAGGTTGCTATTTTGGTTTGCTCACTCAAAGGAGGCTGATAAAGAGTTATTCCTCTAATACTTTGGAAATTCAAACCCTCTCTTCCTCCTCCTACTTGTAAGCTTTTAAATAAGTTCTGTCCTTTCTCAGAAGCAAAAATCGGTTGAAAGAAATAAGGTTCGTTATCCTTATTCAGACGTATAATACAAACATGTTGATTAACATTTCCTACAATAAAATTCTCTGGGACAACACAACTTCTTCCTAAGGAAGCTCCTGTTATATTTAAAAGAATATCTTTAGATTTAACAATACTGTTTTCCATAGTACTGTTAGTTTCTTCTGTAATAAATGTTGCATTTTCTAATGATAGCTTATTATCAAATACATTTTGGCTTCTAATAAATAATATGCCTTTATCAACATATACACTTTCTCCACCTAATGGTGTTTTCCCACTATTTACTTTCTCCGCTATCTCCCCCAACTTCTTCTCTTCCCACTCTCCTGTAAACTCGGGGAAGCGGAGTTTTGGTGTGTTCTTTTTCTTTTCCATGGTTAGAAGGGGGTTGGGATGTTTAGTTCTTTGCAATAGGAGGCGATGGTTTTGTCGGTCTCGGCCATTGCTTTATCAAGGGCTACCAGCTCGGCTGCCAGTTGGTTGATGTCGATGTTTTCTTCGGCTTCGAAGGTATCAACGTAGCGGGGGATGTTCAGATTGTAGTCGTTTCCGGCTATATCGGCTAGGGTAGCCAGTTTGCTGTATTTGGCTTCCTCGCTTCGGTTGCGGTAGGTGGTAACGATCTTTTCGATATCCTCGTTGCGTAACACATTCTGGGTTTTCACCTTTTCGAAATGCTGACTGGCATCAATAAAGAGCACGTCGTTGGGGTTCTCTCGGCATTTCTTGAATACCAGAATACAGGTGGGAATGCTTGTGCCGTAAAAGATATTGGCAGGCAGACCGATCACGGCATCCAGGTAATTACGTTCTTCAATCAGGTAGCGGCGTATCTGCAGCTCTGCCCCACCCCGGAACAAAGCTCCGTGAGGTAATACAATGGCCATGGTGCCGTTGTCTGCCAGCTGATAAACCATGTGCTGCACAAAGGCAAAGTCGGCTTTGCTGGAAGGCGCCAGCTTGCCGTAATGACTAAAGCGGTCGTCCGTCATAAAAAGCGGACTGGCACTCCAGTTGGCCGAAAAGGGAGGATTTGCCACCACCGCCTCGAAACGCTTGTCGAGGTGCTGCGGATGCTCCAGGGTATCTTCCTGGCGTATATCGAATTTGGTAAAATGCACATCGTGAAGAATCATGTTCATGCGGCAAAGGTTGTAGGTGGTCCGGTTCAGCTCCTGACCGCAGAACTCGTTCACGTCTTGCACTTCCCTGGCTACACGTAACAACAGCGAACCACTGCCGCAGGTTGGGTCGTAAACAGATTTCAGTCGGCTCTTGCCGGTGGTTACTATCTTTGCTAAAATCTTGCTGACTTCCTGAGGTGTGTAAAACTCGCCGGCTTTCTTCCCTGCCCCGCTGGCAAACTGTCCGATAAGGTATTCGTAAGCATCGCCCAGCACATCCAGCTCCGTATCTTCCAAGTGAAAATCAATCTTGTCCAGGTACACCAGCACTTTTACAATCAGCTCGTTTTTAGCCGACTCCGTTCTACCCAGCTTGGTACTGGTAAGATCCATATCTTCAAACAAATTATCAAAATCGTCTTCGCTTGCCGTACCCATGGTACTCTGCTCGATGTTGGTAAGAATACGCTTCAGATCTTCCAGTATGAAATTATCGGCACCTTCTGTATCTCCGTTTCCCCGTTTAGCCATCTGGCTGAACAGTTCCGTTGGCTTAAGAAAATACCCCAGCTTTTCCAATGCTTCGTCCCGGATTGCCTCCAGATACTCCTGTCCGGACTCCGTATGCTCGTCCACATCCACATACTTAATACCATCAGGCACAAGTATTTCGTCCGCATATCGGTTCATCTTTTCGGAAAGATATTTATAGAAAATAAAGCCAAGGATATAATCGCGGAACTCATCCGCATTCATTTTCCCGCGCAAGGTGTTGGCAATGTTCCAAAGCTGCTGTTCAAGCTGCCTTTTATGATCTTCAGACATGGTATTTTGTTAAACTGTTAGATTATAATTTGTTCACTATTTCGTAAACAAATATACGCAATTAAATTAACAATCCCTACACAAAAGCCAAATAATATATTAATTAAATCGATTCCATGTTTCCTACCCGAAGATATTCAGGGACTTCCCGAAAAAAGTGTTAGGACTTCGTGAATAAAGTGTTAGGACTTTTCACTCGAAATGTTAGGACTTTTTGTGCTAAATGTTAGGACTTTTTTCTCAAAATGTACCTGCAAATTTAGAGGCTTTTAGGTGGATGTGTTAAACAACATGTTTTATTACGTCTTAAATATTTGGTTATCCTGATATTTTGGCGTAATTTTGTTTTTTATAAATAGTGGTTCTGACAAAGGCTTAAACGTAAAGACGTCCCTAAATCCTGCTTTTAACCATTTTCTTCCCCCTCCATTCTGTTGATTTATATTAAATTCGGATTTATTTTAATACTCTATTAAAGAACATGAATACTATATTAAGAAAGGACAGGACACCAGTCAGGACAACTACCCCTTCAGATACCGTATCAATCCTAGGTTTTACCGCTGCATTCAGCGCTGCAGATTTTACAGCCCCTTTTTGCAACAGATAAATCTTATGGCTTGTTTTATTAGTGTGGCATTTGCCGCAACTAATAAATAAATATATGAGAGTCAGCACACTATTACTTTTCGGATGCTTGATTTGCTCTTCAATCCCGCCTTTGCGCGCTCAGCAGGAAGAAAAAATCAAATTGGATGGTGGAATGCCTAACCGCATTTCAATGAACGTAACGGTTGCTTCAACGAATAAACGAAGCATCAACGACGCAAAGAAAGGCATACTTAACGTGATCAAAATCGATATGACCGAAGAGGGCTGCCGGGTTTTATTTCCGGATACGGAATTCAAAATCAACATGGAGAAACTTACAATTGCTGCTACACCAGCCGAACCATCGGCACGGGTGCAAGCCGGTTTACAACAAGCCGGAAGCGCTTTGGCTCAGGGAGCACAACTTGTGGGTGGAGCATTGCCCGGTGGTTCAATTATCTCGGCGGCAGTTAGCAGTGTAAGCAGCTTGTCCGGAAGCGGTGGTGGTGCAGCGGCTGCCTCGTATGCGGCAACCGGCAGACAACAATTTGAGCCCGGATTGGTATATCCGGTTAAGGACGACGACTGCGATGCGGTACTGGATTTGCCGGATGGAAATTATACGCTGGATCTGGTTCTTGTAAAAGCAAGCAGTGGATTGAAAGATACATTGAAAACTCAGGTTAAGATATGCTTCACCAAAACCGGAAATGTATTGAAGACAAAGCACGATACAGCGAAGAACAGCATTGGAAATATTCGTTAAGCTATAAAAGTTATCCGCCCTGCCTAAACTTATAGGCAGGGCGGTGGGTTAGCATGCAACTAATCTATCTTTGTAAGGGTTATTCTACAACTTCACCTTTTTCATTCAACAGCACCGTAACCTCTTTCTGATCGGCTGTTACAACGATAACCTTATATGTCTTTTTCTCAGTTTGTGTTATAAAGGCCTTTTTGATAACCGACTCGGCGTAGGTTTTGCGAATACTTTCTACTACCGGAGCAGGAAGATCTTTCACTTCTATCACCACAAATTCATCCTGAGTTACCACTTCCTGCGGATTGATTGTTTTTTCTACCGGGTTGATTGCCTGGGTAGCGAACGAAACACTGGTTGCGATCGCCATGATCATAATTACTCTTTTCATCTCTTTTTAGTTTTAATGATTAATACTAAATCAACTTCTACACTAAAGTAATATGAAAAGACCGTGCCAAGACATCTGATAATACATTTCAAATACAAACAAAACACTATATATCAATCATGTAAATCAATTAACCACAAATTATTACATCTTTGATAATGTGTGGAAATGCTGTAGAACGTGTGGTTTAATTCTACAGAAAACGGGGAAATGCAGCTGATAAAACCATCTATATCATTATTTAAATACATGTATATAAATAATTAGGATTATAGCTGATTTTGATTCGTAAATAGTTTTTAACTTCGTTTTATTTATGTATCTTTGGGTGACCTTAAACATACAGAATTATGCTTGCTTCGATTGTCCGATTTTCTATTAAGAATAAATTTTTTGTGGGCTTAACCACACTTTTTCTGCTTATTGGCGGAGTATATGCTATGCTCACCCTGCCTATTGATGCCGTACCAGACATCACCAATAATCAGGTGCAGATTGTAACTGTTTCACCCTCATTGGCTCCTCAGGAGGTGGAACAGCTCATCACCTTCCCTATCGAAGTTGCCATGAGTAACATCATGAACGTTGTGGAGATTCGTTCGGTCTCGCGCTTCGGTCTGTCTCTGGTTACGGTAGTGTTTAAAGATCATGTAAAGACATTGGATGCCAGGCAGCTCATAAACGAACAGATACAGGCTGTATCGGGCGAGATCCCACCCGAACTGGGTGTTCCCCAACTCATGCCTATCACAACGGGACTGGGTGAAATTTACCAATACACTCTCGAGGCGGATCCTAAATTCAAAGACAAGTACAATGCTATGGAGTTGCGTACCATTCAGGACTGGATTGTTAAGAGACAACTGTCCGGTATCCCCGGGATTGTAGAGATAAACAGTTTTGGCGGCTATGTAAAACAGTACGAAGTAGCGGTAGATCCGTCGGCACTTTTTTCGCTTAATATTACAATCGGAGATGTGTACGAGGCGCTTGCAAAGAACAATCAGAACACCGGGGGCAGCTATATCGAAAAAGATAAAAAAGCTTATTATATACGGGCGGAAGGGATGATTACCCGGCCATCCGATATCGAACAAGTTGTAATTACGAACCGGAATGGGATTCCGGTGCATATAAGTGATGTTGGCCTGGTACGACTTGGGGCACCCAAGCGATTTGGGGCGATGACGAAGGATGGAAAAGGCGAATGTGTAGGCGGTATCGCCATGATGCTGAAAGGTGCGAATGCCAACGTGGTGACCCGCGAGCTGGAAAGCCGGGTGGAAAAATTGCAAAAGATATTGCCCGAAGGTGTATCAATCCAACCTTATCTGAACAGATCTAATTTAGTTAACCGAAATATCTCCACCGTTGTATTTAATTTGATCGAGGGTGCTATTATCGTTTTTCTGGTTCTTATTGTCTTTTTAGGGAATGTTCGTGCCGGAATGATTGTGGCATCTGTTATTCCCCTATCCATGTTGTTTGGCTTCATTCTGATGCGGTTGTTTAATGTGTCGGCAAACCTGATGAGTCTGGGGGCGATCGACTTTGGGATTGTGGTGGATGGTTCCATCGTAATTGTAGAGGGTATTTTGGCTCACCTGTATGGGAAGAGTATGGTTGGCAGGAATCTGTCGCAGGAGATGATGGATCGCGAAATCGAAACAGGTGCCGGCCAGGTAGTTCGCTCTGCCACATTTGCCGTTGGCATCATACTGATTGTGTACTTTCCGATTCTCACTTTGCAGGGCATAGAGGGTAAGTATTTTATACCTATGGCCAAAACACTGGTATTCTGTATTCTGGGGGCGTTGATATTGTCACTTACGTATGTACCTATGATGGCTTCGCTGTTTCTAAAAAAAGAACTGAAGCAGACGCGTACGCTGGCAGATCGTTTCTTCGACTGGTTGAATGTGTATTATCAAAAGACCTTGAACTGGTGTATGCATCATAAAACGGTTTTTATCACAACTGCCTTGGCAGCCATGGTGGGCAGTCTGATTTTGTTTACCCGCTTGGGGGCCGAGTTTATTCCTACGATGGACGAAGGCGATTTTGCCATGCAGATGACTTTACCGGCGGGCAGTTCGCTTAGTCAAAGTATTGCAATCAGCGACCAGGCCGAAAAAGTCCTGATGGATAAGTTTCCTGAGATTGTACACGTAGTGGCTAAAATTGGAACGGCTGAAGTGCCTACAGATCCCATGGCGGTGGAAGATGCCGATATTATGATTGTGATGAAGCCTTTTAAGGAGTGGACCAGTGCCTCAAGCCGGGCGGAGATGGTTCAAAAAATGAAGGACGCTCTGGCGCCTGTTACCGGTGCCGAATTCAATTTCAGTCAGCCTATCCAGCTACGGTTCAATGAATTGATGACGGGGGCCAAGGCCGACATAGCCATTAAATTGTATGGAGAAGATATGGAAGAGTTATATGCAAGGGCAAAAGAGGCAGCCACCTATGTAGAGAAAGTTCCCGGAGCTGCCGATGTGCTGGTGGAACAGGCCATGGGTCTGCCGCAGTTGCTTATTTCGTACGACCGCAGCAAAATTGCCCGGTACGGTATGAATATCCAGGAATTGAATACATTGATACGTACCGCATATGCCGGCGAGATAGCCGGTGTGGTGTTCGAGAATGAAAGACGGTTTGACCTGGTGCTCCGGCTGGATAAGGATAAGGTGTCCGACCTTAACCTGGACAAGTTATTTGTGCGTACGGCAGAGGGTGTTCAGATTCCTGTAAGCGAAATTGCCTGGATCGAACTGAAAAACGGTCCGCTGCAGATTAACCGCGATGCCACCAAACGAAGGATTGTGATTGGCGTAAACGTACGGGAGGGCGACATACAGCAGGTGGTGGCAAATATTCAATCCACCCTGGATAAGAACATCAAATTGAAACCCGGTTATTATTTTGAATACGGCGGTCAGTTTGAAAATCTTCAGAACGCCATAAAAACACTGCTGATCGTTATTCCGGTAGCATTGATGCTTATATTGCTGCTTCTGTTTTTCTCTTTCAAAAGTGTTGTTTATTCTTTGCTCGTATTCAGCACCGTTCCGCTTTCACTTATCGGCGGTATTGTTGCTTTATGGTTAAGGGGGATGCCATTCAGTATTTCTGCCGGCGTTGGTTTTATTGCTCTATTTGGTGTGGCTGTGCTGAATGGTATTTTAATGATAAATCATTTCAATGCCTTCAGGCATTCATCGCAATATACGAAAACAACCAACCGGATTATAGCCGAAGGTTGTCCGCACCTGCTACGTCCGGTATTTCTTACCGGATTGGTTGCTTCGCTTGGTTTTGTACCCATGGCCATTGCAACCAGTGCCGGCGCCGAAGTGCAGCGGCCTCTGGCAACGGTAGTGATTGGGGGATTGCTTGTTTCAACCGCACTCACGTTGCTTATCATTCCTGTATTTTACAGAATTGTAAACAGCACGGCGACCTTGAAAAGGACAAAATTTAAGAAATTCCTGTTCTTCTCTTTATTGCTTTTTGCTGCTCTACCTCTGCAGGCACAGAAAGAGGTAATGCTTAGCGATGCCATCACGATGGGAAAAATGAATCATCCCCGACTTAAAATGGCAGCTGCAGAGACCGAAAAGTATCGCAGTGCACGCAACGAAGCATGGGAGTTGGCGCCCACTTCGTTTACATATTCGTGGGGACAGCTAAACGGCGAGACACGGAAAGACCGGCAGATGGAATTTACGCAGGAAATAGGCTCACTGCTGACTCCCTTTTACAGAAATGCATTGGTAAATAAGCAAGTTACATCCGGCAGGTATTCTAGAGAAATTGTAGAAAAAGAGGTGGTTGCCGAAATAAAACGGGCCTGGTGTTATTATCTGTTTGCCCGCGAGCAGCAGGAGCTATACAAACAACAGGCCGAAATGGCCGGGCGTTTGCAACGGGCCGGAGAAATCCGTTACGAACAAGGGGATATCACATTGCTGGAAAAAAGCATGTGCAATACGATGGCTGCAGAGATGCGGAACAAATTGTTTCAGGCTAATGAAGAGCTTCGGATGGCAGCTATACGTTTAAAATGGGCTTGTTATACCGACGAAGACATAGTACCTGCCGATAAGATGCTTACGCTTCTGCCCATAGAAAAGCAGCCTGCCGGGGAGAATATCCGCATGAATCTATTGCAGAGTCAGACTGAAGAGAAAAAAGCGCTGTTGCGGATTGAACAAAGCCGATTTTTCCCGGAACTATCCATCGGATATGTCCGCCAGGATATCCTACCCCTCAAAGGACTTAATTCCTGGATGGTAGGTGTATCATTCCCTCTTTTCTTTACAGGTCAGCAGAGCCGCATCAAACAGGCCAGCATCGAATATCATATCCAGCAGATCAGACAGGAATATGGGGAAAAAGAGCTTTTAAATAAACAGGAAGAGCTTAATGCCGAACTGTTGCGGCATGGAGAGAGTATCCGGTACTATACCGTATCTGCATTGCCTGAAGCGGAGAATCTTATAAAAGCAGCATCATTACAGTTAAAAGCCAGTGATACGGATATCACACAGTTTATTCAAAGTGTAAACAGTGCATTGTCTATAAAAAAGGGATATCTTGAAACTGTTTATCTATACAACATAGCAGTCTTGGAAAGCGAATTATATAAGTAAAAATTACAACTATGAAACATACTATTCTTTGTGTACTTGCCATACTAACGGCCTGCAATTCAGCCACAAATACAAAGCAAGAGATGCCGACTTCCGTTACGGCCGATTCAGTAACCGTTATTTCACCGGATTCGACTGCCTACAGTCAACCGTACGATTCGACTTCTATTGATGGGACTACAGCTGCTACTGCTATAAACAAAGTATCTTTTAACGGTACATTGATTATTCCACCCCAGAACTTTGCTTCGGTTACGATGCTGATGGGTGGAATTATCCGTTCGACAAACCTGCTTCCCGGTAGTTATGTAAAAAAGGGAACGTTGCTTGCCACACTCGACAACCTCGATTTTATATCCTTGCAGCAGACCTTTCTTGAAAGTCAGGCGCAGACCGAATATCTGAAATCGGAATACAACCGGCAGTTAGTTCTCTCCAAAGAGGAGGTTGCTTCTGTAAAGAAACTGGAACAAAGCAAAGCCGATTATCTATCGATGAAAAGTAAAATGGAAGCCGCAGCAGCCCAGTTGTCGTTGTTAGGAATCTCAACCCAGTCGTTGTTGAAAAATGGCATCACACCTGCTCTGGAAATAAAAGCTCCTGTAAATGGATACATCGGCAAGGTTAAGGTAAATGTGGGCAAATACCTGAATGAGGGAGACATACTATGTGAGATTATAAACAAGCAAGAAACGCTTCTACGACTCACCACGTACGAAAAAGACCTGAAAGATATCCGTCTGGGTGCAAAAGTCTGGTTTAGAGTAAACGGAATGGGTACCAAAACTTTCGAAGCCAAACTTATTTCTATCGGACAAGAGGTAGATGAAACAAGCCGTTCGCTGGAAGTATTTGCCAAAGTTATAAGCGAAGACCCTACTTTCCGCCCCGGCATGTATGTTACGGCACAGATTGAAAAGAATGAAATGTGAAAAATGCGTTTCAAAACCTTAATAATAGTTGCGTGGAATAAACATTTTTTCATACCTTTGATCCCTTAATTTTAGCATATAAATTATTAATTAACAGAATTAAATTCGATGAAAAAATTCTTTACCATCGCAGCAATCTTATTGGTGGCCTTGGGTGCTAAGGCTCAGAACGTTCAGTTGCACTATGATTTCGGAAGTGCATTGTACGACAAACTGGACGGTAGACCAGCTACTACTACAACCGTTGAAATGTTTAAACCAGACAAATGGGGTAGTACGTTTTTCTTTCTGGATTTCGATTATAACAACAAAGGTGTTCAAAGTGCCTATTGGGAAATTGCACGCGAACTGAAGTTTTGGGAAGGTCCTCTTGCCGCTCATATCGAGTACAACGGTGGCCGCGGTCAGTATCCTTATTCAAACGCTTACCTGGCCGGTATCGCTTATAATTACAACAACGGCGATTTTACAAAAGGTTTTGGATTACAGGCAATGTATAAATATATCCAAAAGTCATATAAACCCAACAATTTCCAGGTTACTGGTACATGGTATATTCATTTTGCTAAAGGTGCCGGTACATTTACAGGGTTTGCCGACTTATGGAGAGAGAATACAAACATCATCTTCCTTTCAGAGCCTCAGATCTGGCTTAACTTTAACAAGTTGAAAGGTGTGGATCCGGCGTTTAACCTCAGCGTTGGTTCGGAGGTTGAAATCAGCAACAACTTTGTTTGGAACAAGTTTGGCGAAAATAATAAGTTCTATATGATTCCTACGTTGGCTCTAAAATGGTCATTTAATTAATTATGGAAACCTCATTCTTTCATAAACTGGTTGGGTTCAATCCTAAAACCATGAAGGTACGTACCGAGATACTTGCGGGCGTTACCACGTTTCTTACCATGAGCTATATTCTGGCTGTAAACCCGGATATTCTGAGTGCCACAGGAATGGACAAAGGTGCTGTTTTTACGGCTACAGCCCTTGCTTCGGCAATTGCTACCTTACTTATTGCTTTCCTGGCTAAATTACCTTTTGCGCAGGCGCCGGGTATGGGATTGAATGCATTTTTTGCGTTTACCTTAGTATTAGGCATGGGATATAGCTGGCAGACAGCTTTGGCTGCTGTATTTGCAGAAGGTATAATCTTTATTATTATTACCGTTTTGAATATTCGTGAAAAGGTAGTTAACTGTATCCCGCTCAACTTGCGTTATGCCATGTCTGTGGGTATCGGTATGTTTATCGCCTTTATCGGATTAAAAAACTCGGGTATTATTGTAGACAATCCGGCTACTTTGGTTGCTTTAGGCTCATTCACCAATGTTTCTTTAGTTGCAGTTATCGGGATTATCCTTTCGGGAGTCTTGATGGCAAAAGGCGTTAAGGGTGCTTTATTTTATACCATTCTTATCTGTACTGCCATTGGCATTCCAATGGGAGTAACTACTTTGCCCGAGAATTTCTCTCCTATTTCTATACCCCCTTCTATGGAACCCACATTCATGCATTTCGACTTTAAGTCGTTATTGAATCTGGATATGTTCTTCATCGTAATGCTGCTTGTGTTTATCGATCTGTTCAACACTATCGGTACATTGGTAGGTGCATTAGCGAAAACAGAAATGATGGATGAAAAAGGAAACGTTCCCCGCATGAAGGAAGCGTTGCTTGCCGATGCTATTGGTACTAGCGTTGGGGCTGTTTGCGGTACTTCTACAGTTACTACCTACGTTGAAAGTGCTGCAGGTATTGCAGAAGGCGGACGTTCGGGAATGACTGCTGCAGTAACAGGTGGCCTATTTCTGGTTGCCTTGTTGTTT
Source organism: Macellibacteroides sp. (assembly GCF_050251695.1). NCBI lineage: Bacteria > Pseudomonadati > Bacteroidota > Bacteroidia > Bacteroidales > Porphyromonadaceae > Macellibacteroides > Macellibacteroides sp. The sequence continues at coordinate 28,412 of NZ_JBFWMI010000002.1, read as the reverse complement.
GCTCCGGTATTCCTTTTAGTTCCAAGTGCTGCTACTACCGGAGCTCTGGTGATGGTTGGAGTATTTATGATGGATTCGATTCGCAAAGTTGAATTTGATGATGTTACCGAAACATTGCCTGTTTTTGCTACAATTCTCTTTATGGTACTCAGCTATTCAATTGCCGAAGGTATGGCATTGGGTATGATGAGCTACGCCATATTGAAATTACTTACCGGCAGATATAAGGAAGTGTCTATTACTTTATATATTCTTACTGTACTCTTAATACTTCGCTATATCTATTATTAAAATATTGTATCTTTGCCCCCATGAAAGTATGTATTGCGGAAAAGCCCAGTGTGGCGCGCGAAATAGCAGAAGTTCTGGGGGCAAGGAACAAAATGAAAGGCTATATCGAAGGGAACGGATATCAGGTTACCTGGACATTCGGCCATCTTTGTACCCTTAAAGAACCTCACGAATATACGCCCGAATGGAAGCGCTGGTCACTCAGCTCCTTACCTATGATTCCTCCCAGATTCGGGATCAAACTTATAGATTCTCCCTCGTATGTAGAGCAGTTTCAGGTAATAGAGAAACTGATGCAAAATGCCGAAATGGTGATTAACTGCGGTGATGCCGGACAGGAAGGTGAACTTATACAACGTTGGGTGATGCAAAAAGCCGGTGTTACTTGTCCGGTTTACCGTTTGTGGATCTCATCGCTTACTGAAGAAGCGATTCGCGAAGGGTTTCAAAAACTTAAAGAACAGGAATCTTTCAATAAATTATACGAAGCCGGACTGTCGCGCGCTATTGGCGATTGGTTGTTAGGTATGAATGCAACGCGCTTGTACACGCTGAAGTACGGACAAAACCGTCAGGTACTTTCCATAGGTCGTGTGCAGACCCCTACCCTGGCTTTGATAGTAAACAGGCAAAATGAGATTGCCAACTTCACTCCCGAACCCTATTGGGAATTGAAGACGGTGTACAGAAACACTACCTTTTCGTCTACCAAAGGAAAATTTACGGATAAAACCGAGGGCGAAAACTTTCTTACCGTGGTTAAGGAGGAAGATTTTGAGGTAACGGATACTTCGGAGAAAAAGGGTAAAGAATATCCTCCGCGTCTGTTCGACCTTACCTCTTTGCAGGTTGAGTGTAATAAGAAATTTGCTTTTTCGGCTGAAGACACACTTAAATTGATACAGTCTCTTTACGAAAAGAAGGTGACTACCTATCCGCGTGTGGATACAACCTTCCTGAGCGACGATATATATCCCAAAGTACCCAATACGTTAAAGGGTATGACCGATTACGCCGAACTTACCGCCCCGTTACTGGGTAAGAAATTACCTAAAAGCAAGAAAGTTTTCGATGATACCAAGGTTACCGATCACCATGCTATCATTCCCACAGGGGTACGTCCTAATAACCTTTCGGAAAACGAGCGAAAGGTATACGACCTGGTTGCCCGACGCTTCATAGCAGCTTTTTATCCGGATTGCCAGATTTCTACCACAACCGTACTGGGCAAAGTGGGGAAAGTGGAATTTAAGGTTACAGGAAAACAGATTCTGGAGCCGGGATGGCGTGTGGTGTTTGGTGCCGAACAAAAGGATCCGGATGCCGAACCGAGTGAGGAAGAGGGTATCTTGCCCGAGTTTGTTAAAGGCGAAAGAGGTCCTCACGAACCTATTCTGGGCGAAAAATGGACGCAAGCCCCCAAGCCCTATACCGAGGCTACTTTATTACGTGCCATGGAGACTGCAGGTAAGCTTGTAGATAACGACGAACTTCGGGATGCTTTAAAAGAAAATGGGATTGGTCGCCCGTCTACCCGCGCAGCAATCATAGAAACATTGTTCAAGCGTAACTACGTGCGTAAGGAAAAGAAAAACCTGATTGCCACTCCTACCGGTATGGAACTAATCGGCACCATTCAGGAAGAACTGCTCAAAAGTGCCGAGCTTACCGGATTGTGGGAAAAGAAATTAAGACAGATTGAAAAGGGAACCTACGAAGCCCGCACCTTTCTGGAAGAGTTAAAACAGCTGGTGTACCAGATTGTATCGAATGTTTTTTCGGATACGAGTGCACGCACCATTACCATACAGGAAGCGGTGGAAGAAAAGTCGGCTGCCGAAAAAGGGAAAAAGAAGACAAAGTCTAAGCCCAAAGAAAAGCCTGCGAAGGAAGTGGTTGCTCCTACTGTAACCAAACCCATATGCCCGATGTGCCGTAAAGGATCGATATTGAGAGGGAAAACAGCCTATGGTTGCTCCGAATATAAAAACGGATGTAGTTTCCGGTTGGATTACGCCACTTACGGTGAAGGTCTGTCTGATGCCCAACTGATTGATATACTGAACAAACGTTGATTACATAAAAAGGGGAAGAGTTTACAAGTTGTAGCTCCTCCCCTTTTAAGTTTACACAAAACAGTTACTTAATTTCTATCACCTGTACGGATTGTTCTTTTTCGTTGTATACCTTTTTAGGTATTGTAATTGTAAGAACTCCCTCTTCTACTTTTGCTTCGATTTTATCTTTCTCAATTTCATCAGGCAAAATCAGGTTCTGCTGAAATTTAGAATAATTGAATTCACGGCGTAAGTAACGACCGTTCTTTTTTTCCTCGTTCCGTTCGTCCTTTTTCTCCATCGTTATGTTCAACTGATTGTCTTGATCCAAACGAATGGTAAGGTCTTCTTTCTTTAATCCCGGAGCTGCTACTTCAACCTTGAATTCGTTGTCAGTTTCAAATACATTGATAGCCGGAGTAGTTGTATTTACTCGCTCCATCCATTGATTTTCAAAGAAATCGTTGAAAATACTTGGTAACCAATTCTGAGATCTTCTAACAGGCATCATAATTAAATCCTCCAATATTAAATTGTCCAACATTCTGTTTGTTTTGATTGCGGGTTGCATAAACAACTCGTTTCACCATAAAAAATACAAACCGTGTGCCAGAGCAAACGGCTGTATTTTTGACACGTTAGAACTGTAAATACTGTCCGCATTTCTGACAAATTGACAACATTCAAAACACTTATTATCTTTTGTTTAACTATTTTAATGGAGTGATGGCAATCACATACTTTGTTCGGTTTTAAAGAATCAGTGCCCCACTCCATTCGTCCAGAAGATCGGGCAAGGTGTAAATAAAATCAATTCGCTGATCGGCTGTTTTGGGAGCAAAAAGAAATATCTGAAGGTCGGCACATTTATCCTGCAAATCTTTGGCTATGGGATAGTATGAGGCCAATACCGCCTGTGAAATGTCTCCGCCATATGTTTCTCTCACTGCATCGATTTTGTAGATGTCGTTCTGACTTACGTAGCCCGACTTACATTCGATAAACATTAGTTTGAGTTCGTTGTTTAGCAGTACGTCCACTTCATTCTTGGTTCTGGTATCTTGTTTATTGGATTGAAAAAGTACGCTTTGCCATACTTCGCGTGGGGACGATTGTTTATTACTCCAGATACGTACCTGATTGGCCACCAGCGTTTCCCACCAGCGACCTTCAAAATAAAGATGACAGGCATTGGTATGCGGTAATTTCAACAACGGTTGGTTCTCTTTGTAAATAAATAGTGATCCGTCCCGCTGTTTGTATCTCAATCCGTCTTGAAAGAGTTTGGATGCCGGCAGGTTAATCAGGTCGCGACGACAAAAGATTCCAAAAAACTTCTGCAATCTAGCGTGCTCTTTAGGATGTTGCTCGATAAAGTTTTTGATGGATGCCGAAGCGTCGATATCTGCTTCGGCCAAATCTTTGGCATTATGATATTCGGCCAGGTGATTGCCGCTGAGTGAAACAATTTCATGGTTTTCGAGCGTGGTATGCATCAACTCTTTTTCGAGTGTGTCCAGATGAACAATCTCTCTGTTCGGTGTAAGATAGAAGGCTTTTGCCTGATATTTACGCACGATATAGATAGCACCCAGTGTCATCAGCTTCGTCCCTTCAGATAGATTATAGGCGAAAAAGCCTTCATTCTCTTTCTGGATCTGTTCACAAACCTGCGCAACTGTACGCGCATCATAGGGTTGTACATGATAGATTTTATGTTGAATGGATGAAGGTAACAAAGGCAAAATGCGATCGGGCAATTGGTTGGTTTCTTCCGTGCATACAAAGTGAACCATATCTGGTCCAAACTCCTTTATCCCGTGGTAAACCGACAAAATTTCTTTTCCTAGGATGACTATCTGGTGATTCATAATTTATTCAGGTTTAATATAGATTGTAATTATACAGAATCTCAGCAAAAAAGATGTGACCAGTCTTCAAACTCCTTTGGCGTATAGGTTTTAAATCCAAGGGAGGCCGCTGTTTCGCAGTTGGGAACTGCATCGTCTATCAAGAGAGTTTCTGCAGGAAGTATTCCGGCATCCTTTACAACGTGATTAAATATATCCGGATAGGGTTTCAGCATACCAAGCTGGTACGACAGGTAACAGGTGTGAAAATAATCGGAAGGTGTATGTCCATTCCACGAGAAGCGGTTACGGCATATCCAATCCCAGTGTATTGCGTTGGTATTGCTTAATAACATAACATTGTATTTTTTTCGCAACTCAAGTAACAGTTCCAATCGTGCGGGCGGCATATGATCCAGCATAGAGATCCACGCATCGTCTATTTGCTGATCGGAAAGGGGTTGATTACTAAGCTTACGGATCCCATCACGAAACTGGTCGGGCGTAATACTTCCCTCCTCTATCTTCATAAAAAGCCCTTCCTGCAGGTAGGTGGTGGTAATCAGACTGCGGATGTCACTTATTCCAATATTTTCGAACGAAGCGATGCAACGGGGGCGGTCCAGGTCTATCAGCACTCCGCCCATATCTATCAGTAGATTCTTTATATTTTTCATAGGATGCAAACTTACAAAAAAACAGCAACTTTCTATGTCTCGCGGCTGTTTATCAAATAAACATATAAATTAGAGAAAGATGAATATAGGTTTTGAAAAAGGAACTGTTCTCAATCTGGAACAGATGATTGATTATGCCGAAGGTGGTGTGGTTAGTAAACAAGTGATTAAAACAGATTCCGGTAACCTAACTCTCTTTTCGTTTGATGAGGGTCAGGGACTAACAGAGCATACTTCGCCTTACAATGCTGTAGTTCAGGTTCTGGACGGCCAAGCCGAGATTTCAATTAACCGGCAACCTCACATTCTAAAAGCCGGACAGACCATCATTATGCCGGCCAATGTACCACACGCTCTACATGCTATCAAACGGTTCAAAATGTTACTTTCCATGGTTAAAGGATAATTAAAACGCTGATTCCGGATTATTCCGGAATCAGATCGTTTTCTTTTTTATTGGCATATCCGGTAAGTGCAAGCGACAAAGCTCCGTCGCCTGTAACGTTGCATGCTGTGCCGAAACTATCCTGAAGTGCAAATATAGTAAGCAACAAGGCTGTACCGGCTTCGTCAAAGCCCAACACTGAAAGAACAATACCTAAAGAAGCCATGACTGTACCTCCCGGCACTCCGGGTGCTGCAATGGCAAATATCCCCAGCAAGAACACAAAAGTAATCATTGTTGCAAGAGGCGGTATTACTCCATATAACACTTGCGAAACTGTCATCACAAAAAAGACCTCCGTAATTACCGATCCGCAAAGATGTACATTGGCAAACAACGGGATTGAAAAATCGGTCACATCTTTGCGAAGCACATCACTTTTACCTGCACACTGAAGGGCAACGCCCAATGTTGCAGCAGATGACATAGTGCCTACTGCCGTAAGATAGGCGGGACCGTAATGTTTGAGTACCCGTAACGGATTTTTTCCTGCATAGATACCAGCCAGACCATAAAGCACAAACAACCATATGTAATGACAGACAATGGCAATAAGTATGACCGAAACAAAAATGGGAAGCTGACTGGCAATGGAGCCTTCGTAACTCAGCACACAGAAGTTTGCAGCAATAAAGAAAGGCAGTACGGGAATAAGGACACGTGTTACAAGTAGCAAAATCATTTGCTGAAACGACTCCAGCAGATCCTGAACAACAGACGATCGGATCCACACCGCCGAAATCCCGAGCATCAATGCCAATACCAATGCGCTGATTACAGACATCACAGGGGGAATATCCAGTTGAAATAGCATGGCAGGTATTTCTTTCAGGGTTGAGCCAGCAGTATCAACGTGAAGAAAGGGAATGGCTTCGTATCCAACAAACGCAGCAAACAAACCTCCGGCAACCGATGATGTGTAGGCTAAAAGCAACGCTATACCTAACATCCCTCCCACATTGTTCTTCAACCGGGCGATGGAGGGTGCCACAAAACCTAATATGATAAGTGGCACCATAAAGAAGATGAGTTGCCCTAGAATGTGTTTTACTGAAACCACTACATACATTGCCTGCTCATTGGCAACAGTTCCAAGCAATATACCTGCAATCACCCCGGCCAGCAGCTGAACGATTGTACTTGTAAAGAATTTTTTCATGTAACCTTATTATTTTATAGCATTATCTTACCCTGTAATCGAGCGCAGGCTTTCTGTCGCCCAACAAAGGATCGTATTTGAACTCGTTGCCTCTGCGTTTATCAAACTCCTCCTTTACTTCCTCAATATAAGAGGGGTTGGTATAGAGTTCGATGGCAGAAAGTGCAAAAACCTTAGCCGAATTAATAAGCGACTTGGTGCCGATGGTTGTACCGTCTGATGCAACATTTTGCCAGCTGTGTCCGGCCGATCCCGGAATAAAGGTAGCTGTTGTAAAACTTACAGTTGGAACATTCCAGCTTACATCACCCACATCAGACGAACCCCCTCCCTGGGATGGCTCTTCTTCTTTGAGGGGAGCAATCCGGGCAACTTCACTCAATGCAGAGCTATCCCGGTTTACCGTCTTCAGAATTTCTTCTGCAAATGCTCTCTCGCGTGCATCATACTTTATACCTCCTACGATTTCAAGTTTCTTTTGAACCAGTTCGGCTAGTTTACGGTTTGGAAGCTTCTCGTAAAACCCGGAAATAATTTCTGAAGAAACCTTGGTCTGAGTCCCCAATGCCGCTCCTTCGGCAGCCTTTTCTATCCAATTGGTCAGCTCCTTCAGAACTTCCCGCTTAGGACTGCGAATATAATAAGAAACTTTGGCAAATTCGGGAACAACGTTGGGAGCTTCTCCTCCATTTGTAATCACATAATGAATACGGGACGAGGTGGGAACATGTTCACGTAAAAGGTTCACCATGTAATTGAAAGCCTCTACCCCATCCAATGCCGACCTGCCTTTATCTGGTGCTCCGGCTGCATGAGATGCCTTACCTGTAAAACTATAGTCAATCATCTGAATAGCCGTTCCGGTACCCACACTCACTCTGTTTCCTGTACCCGGATGCCAGTCAAGTATTACATCCACATTTTTAAAAAAGCCATCTCTTACCATGTAAACTTTACCTCCTCCACCTTCTTCAGCCGGTGTACCGAATACCTTGATTGTGCCGGCATGCTTATGTTCGGATAGCCATTGCTTTATAGCTACGGCTCCGGCAACCGAACCTACGCCAAACACATTATGTCCGCATCCATGACCGTTGCCTCCCTCAACCAACGGTTTTCGGTAAGGAACTGTGTCTTGAGACAATCCGGGGAGCGCATCAAATTCGGCCAGAATACCTATTACCGGCTCACCGCTACCATAAGTTGCCACAAAAGCAGTAGGCATTCCTGCCACTCCAGTTTCAATATCAAAACCATTTTCCACCAGATGCTTCTGTAGCAATGAGGAGCTGAAAGTTTCCAAAAATCCTAATTCGGGATTAGCCCATATCTGCTTTTGTAATGCGTCGTATTGCTGGAAAGAATTATCCAGGTAGCTGATCGCTACATTATTAAGCGATGGTTGTTTGTTTTTCTTCGATGCGGCATATGCTGGCCATACCAGCAACAAAGCCGTTATAATAGCTATATATTGTTTCATTATCCAATTTTTTTATTTGTGACTGAGTATCTGGTCTACCTTTTTTACTAATCCATTGTATTCTTCTTCATTGAACAAACGTGTAAGGTAGACTATCTTTCCTGTTTTATCGACCAGCACATTGCGTGTTATTCCCGCTTTTGGCTGGGCATACAGAGAAAAGATTTTTCCGCCGGGATCAAGTCCTAAAGGATACGTAATTCCGGTCTGCTTTGCAAAATTGATTACGGTTTCGAGCGGTTCGTCGCGATCAATCCCAATAAATACAAAATGAGGATTGTCTTTATATTTTTGCCAGATATCTTTTTCAAGGTGAGGCATCTCCTTACGGCAAACCCCACACCAGCTAGCTGTAAACTGCAACAATACCACCTTACCCTTCAATTCCTTTGGAGTAATTTTACGCCCGTCGGTCAGCGTAATTGTAAATACAGGAGCTTTATCGCCAACTTTAACAATATATCCTGTGCTATCTTTATGCACGGCAGGGGTCGTTTCTTTTGATGAAAGCTGACTGTACAATGGTGTAGTTAATAGGACCAGAAAGGCAGCTATAAGAAATTTTTCTTTTTGTTTAAATAGATTATTCATATTGTTCAATGTTTATGATTAAATAATTCAAATCAGTAACCCGGGTTTTGAACCAGTGACGGATCTGCTGCAAGATCGTTATAAGGTATAGGGAAAATCCATTTTTGCGTATCCTTTACCCCCAATACGGTGCCAGCTCTTCCGGTTCGGACAAGATCAAACCACCTGTGTGGCTCGAAGGCAAACTCCACCCTGCGTTCTTCTTCTATGGCCAAAAGAATCTCCTCCCTGGATGTGGATTCAAATGAGGCTATCGACGAGCGGTTACGTACAGCATTCAGGTCGGCCAATGCCCCGACTAAATCGGGAGTTTCTTTTTTACTCCTTGCTTCGGAGCGAATAAGATATTGTTCGGCCAGACGGAACAGATAAGTAGGGTTATCATTATTAGATCTCCAATATAGAAGTTGTACATAGAAATCGGTTTTTGATGGTGTTGAAACATCCTTAATCAAGGCTGATCTGGCACCTCCGATCAACGGATCCCGCAGCCTGTTATATAAAGCTTTTGACGGAGCCAGTGTGTTACGGTACGCATCGGACGACCAAACCGAGAAGTAGCTACTTTTATCTGCGGTGCTGAATGCCAGCTCCCACACCGATTCCCTTGTATTCTTTCCGGAAAGGATAGTCTGCCAACTGACAAGGTCAAATGCCGTATTAACAATTACTTTGGATGCGTAGGCTTCTGCCTTATCCCATTGTTCAGTATAGAGGTATACTCTTGCCTTAAAAGCATATATGGCAGGAAGAGTAACTCTGTTGATGTTGGAATTATTTCCAATTAACTGTTCTGCTTTGTCAAGATCGCTTAGTACCTGTTTATACACCTCCTGACGATTGCTTTGTTTCAATCCGGAAAAGTCGGTTGCATTGAGGGTTGGTTGTAAAACCAAAGGGATATTTCCCCAGGCTCTGGCCAAGTCAAACTGAGCCAATGCACGTAAGGTATACGCCTCTCCCAACAATTGATTACGTTGTTGGTCTGTAAGTCCTGTTTCATTCAACAACGGTACTTTGGCAATGATATGGTTGGCTCCGTTCACCACTTTGTGGATTGCTTGCCATGAATCGTTCAGGGTACGATTATCCGCCCGGTAAGTATGAGTCACAAAGGTATTGTAGTGATTCTGGGTACCGACCCAAATCAATTCGCCACCTGCCAGATTGACGGCCGACTGAAATCCGTCTCCTCCATAATATTCGCTATGCTGTAATGCACTGTAAACGCCCAGCAAAGCTGTTTCGGCCGACTTAGCATCTACAATCGAGATATTATCGGCAATATACTGAGGCGAATCTGGTTCCAGGAAATAACTTTCGCACGAGGTAAGCAGAAGAGTTAGTGCTGCTACTCCCGTTGCTATATTTCTTCTTATATTATAATTATTCATGATTTCCGTTTTTTAATAAGTAATGTTTATTCCAAACACAAAGGTTCGTGGATGAGGAGGCGTAGAAAAATCGAGGCCCTGTACTGTAGCATTAGAAAAATCCGCTGCTGCATTTACTTCCGGGTCGGCACCGGAATATCCGGTAAACGTTAACAGATTGGTTGCATTAGCATACAACTTTACACGCTGTAGTCCGGCTTTGGCAACCATAAAGCGTGGAAGTGTATAACCTAGAGATACATTACGCAATCTAATAAAGGATCCATCCTCCAAAAACCGGCTACTTTCAAAATTATGATTATAGCTACCATCAGCATTGGCAAGTGTAGTTACCCGGGGAATGTCGGTAATATCACCCGGTTTGGTCCACCTGTCCATCATGCTTTTTTGTAAAGACCACGAAACGCCTCGTGAACCTGCATGCTCCTGAAAATAGCGATTCATATTAAACACATCGTTTCCAACGGAAAAATAGAATAATATCGACAGATCAAAATTCTTATACCGGAATGTATTACGAAGCCCTCCGGTAAAATCGGGCCAGGCATCCCCTACTATCTGCCTGTCGTCTGTTGTAATTTTCCCATCCTTGGTACGGGAATCGTCGTACACCGCATTACCGGTCTGCTGATCAACATACAATTGTTTATACAACCAGAATGAATACATAGGATATCCCTCTTCCAGACGTACCCAATCGCGGTTGTATTGGGTAAATGAAACCGGGAGTTTTTCAATTTTATTGGCATTGTGAGATAAATTAATGGAGGTAGACCATTCAAAATCGGTTTTTCGGATATTTTGTGAATTTATCTCCAATTCGAATCCTTTATTACTCATTTCACCCAGATTATCAAATGTTGAGGCAAAGCCTGTCTTAGCAGGGACAGGGACACTCAGTAATAAATCAGTTGTGTACTTGTTATAGTAATTAAGCTGTATATTGAGACGATTATTAATAAATGCCGATTCCAAACCGATATTCCACTGCCGGGTTGTTTCCCACTTTAGATCCGAATTAGCCAACTGATAGGGAGAGATGCCAGGCAAATCAAGGTAGTTGCTTCCTCCTGTCCAAAGACCCAGGGAGGCGAAATCGGCTATTTCCTGATTACCTGTCCACCCTATACTAGCCTTGACCTTTAATTCCGAAACGGCAGGCAGGTTGTCCTTGATGAATGTCTCCTGTCCTATTCTCCAGGATACACCTCCGGAAGGGAAGTATCCCCATTTGTTACTCTTTCCAAAACGGGAAGAAGCATCGGCCCGAAAATTAAAATCGGCACTGTACTTGTCGGCGTAACTATAGTTTGCTCCACCAAAATATGAGATTATGCCCGACGGGATTTTGCCCGAAGTAGATCCGGTAGTTACCGCTGCCGATGAGATAGTAGTAAATTCTATCCCGGGGAAATTTATCCCCGTAATGCTGGCACGTTCCACCACATTGCGTTGCAATGTATTACCTAAGAATAATGAGATGAAATTCTTTTCGCCAATAGATGTGTAATAGTTTATCAGCTGCTCGGCAATCCACAATTTATTGGTTGTATTTACATCGGTAGCACTGCCGTTGGTAGATTTCCCTTCATTCATTTTTGCATTGTAATAGACAAATTCATGATACGTACTGTTATCAATGCTCCATGATGTTTTAAAGGAAAGATTGTTCAATAACTGCCACTTCAGAAACGTATTTGCAATAAGATGAGAGCCATTTGCATGATGATTACTGTTTTCGAGCAACAAATAGGGATTGTTAAAACGTTCGGCACTGTTGTATGTACCATCTATATTTAATATGGGGGTTAATGTGGGTGTATGGAGACCTGTGTTAAGGATTCCTCCGGTATCTCCGGTTCGGCAGATTTCACGAAGAGTCTCTGCGTATGATGTGCTGAATCCAAACTTTAGCTGCTTCGACAGATCGTGGTCCAGATTGAGTCTAAAACCGTAACGCTGGAAGTCCTGCAATTTAATAATAGACTCCTGATCTGTATATTCTCCTGACACATAAAATCGGGTCTGTTCGTTTCCTCCCGACAAAGAAAGGTTATACGTTTGTTGCAATCCGGTACGGAACAATAATCCAAGGCGGTCGTACGTTCCCTGCTCTTCTGGTGTGCCTTGTCCCGGAACTCCGTTTACTACCTCACTTACAGGACGATAAGGTCTACTCTCATACGATTTTCCATCATTTATATGTGCTTCATTTAGTATAAGGGCATGTTCGGGACCTGTCGTAAGATCCCACAATTTATCGTAATGGGAAAAACCGAATTCAGAATTAAACTGAACTGTGGTTTTATTACCTGAAGCTCCACGTTTGGTTGTAATTATAATAACTCCATTGGCTCCCCTCGCACCATATATGGCTGTGGCGTTGGCGTCTTTTAATACCTCCACACTTTCAATATCCGCTGGATTGAGATCGGCTAGCGGATTGGTTGTCTGTCCGCCGCTACGAATTCCCTGAAGCGTTTTGTTATTCACAAATACTCCGTCTACTATATACAACGGTTCGTTACCCGCATTAATGGAAGTTGTTCCACGCAATCTTACTAACATGGCAGATCCGGGTACGCCGTTGGTGGACGATACAAGTAAACCACTGGCCTGACCCTGTAGCTTTTCGCCAAAGCTACTGCCTGAAACATCTTTAAGATCTTCCGATTTTACCTCCGTTATTGCACTGGTTCGTGCATTCTTCTTCGTTTGAGTATACCCCGTAACTACAATTTCGTCTAAACCGAGCGCATCTTCTTCCAATATTATCTGAAGTGGTTCTGATGAAGTGTTTTTGAGCTCCCTAATCAAGGGTTTGTAACCGATATATTTAATCAGTAGGGTTATTTTAGTTCTGGAAGGAATATCGGTTATAGTAAAATTACCGTCCAGATCGGTTGTAGAACCTATAGAAGTTCCTTGTACTTGAATGGTACTACCTATCAAGGGTTCGCCAGTTTTATTTCGGACGTTACCTTGCAGGAATATACCTGCTGGTTTTTCATCTGCTCTGACGTGCGACAGAAGAGGATTTAAAATAAATATAAGGATTGTTATTTTGTATATTAACTGGTTCATATTGGTATAATAATTTACGATTTATAACCTTATTAATGCGATGTTTATTACTATTTTCTTTTAAAGCGGAGTGCTGGGTTTTACACATGCTATGCATATACATAGACATATTCATCATGCTACAACACATTGTCGTGCACATGGAAGTTTTTACTTGTTTCATAATCTTTGTTTTTTTATTTAAAAATTAAACATAATTCACGATGCAAATCTATGAGCTATCAAATCCATACAAAATAACATGCTACAGGTATACGCATACCATGTTTATGGTATATGTGCAAGAATATGATTGTAATTGCAGCTAGATTTTCAAATTTAATTACCTTTGCTACTTCTAGGAAAGGAATTGGTAACACATATTAAGTCGTTGCCGGAATCTTAAAACAAATAGGTAGTTAGAAGAATGGAAGATTTTAGTTTTGAAGCCCGGGTATTAAATACCCCTTACGAAAAAGCAGATGTATATCATTCGCTTTCTATGCCTGTATATAATACAGCTGCATACGAATTCGATTCGGCTGAAGATATGGAAGCTGCTTTCTGCGGCCGTACAACCGATCATGCATATTCAAGGATCACAAATCCTACAGTACAATATTTTGAAGACCGAATCCGTATGATTACGGGCGCTATGGGGGTGACCGCTCTTAATTCCGGAATGGCAGCTATTAGCAACACATTGATGGCAATAGCATATTCTGGAGCTAATATAGTTACATCAAGACACTTATTTGGAAATACGTATTCATTTTTACTCAATACATTGGGTGCTTTTGGTGTGGAAACACGTTTCTGCGACTTAACCAACCCTGCTGAAGTAAGGAAACATGTTGATCAAAATACATGTGCGATCTTTCTCGAAGTGATTACCAATCCGCAGATGGAAGTTGCCGATCTTAAAGCTTTGAGTACGATAGGTAAAGAGGCAGGTGTTCCGCTGATAGCTGATACCACGGTAGTTCCTTTCAATATCTTTAAAGCGGTAACCTTTGGTGTGGATATTGAGATTGTATCCAGCACTAAATACATTTCTGGAGGTGCAACAAGTACAGGTGGACTAATATTGGATTACGGTACATTCGACTGGTCTAATTCTGCACGTCTTAAAGACGTATCGGCCCTGGTTGGTTCACAAAAGGCTTTTACCTTTAAAATGCGTAAAGAGATCCACCGTAACCTGGGTGCCTACATGACTCCTCAGGTGGCTTATATGCAAACGCTTGGAATCGAAACGATGTCTATCCGGTTTGAGAGGCAGGCAGCTACTTGTCTGGAACTTGCAAAGGAACTGCAGAAGTTGGAAAACATAGAATCAGTAAACTATACAGGATTGCCGGGTAATCCATACTACGACATCAGTACTTCCCAGTTCGGTCCGCTTCCGGGGGCAATGCTTACCTTTAATTTAGCTTCAAGGGAAGCATGTTTTGCATTCATGAATAAGTTAAAGCTTATTAGGCGTGCGACCAATTTATTTGACAACAAAACACTGGCAATTCATCCGGCCAGCACTATTTACGGTACCTTTACAGAGCAGCAGCGTGTTGCCATGGATGTAGATTCGAAAACCATACGTTTGTCGGTAGGACTGGAAACGGTAAACGACTTACTAACAGATATTAAGCAGGCATTACCTTAAATAAATAGAAAACATATGTCGAAGCCTTTTATCCTTGCTGATAATCAAGACATCACCAAAGCGGGTATTCTTTTTCTTTTGGAAAGAATGCCCGGTACTGTTCAATCGGTAGAAGCCGACACAAAAAAAGAGCTTATACGAGAGCTCACCGCTTTCCCCAAGGCGGTGGTGATCCTTGATTACACACTTTTTGATATAGCCGGAGCTGATGAGCTGATTATTCTAAGCGAACGCTTCAAAGATGCTGAGTGGATCCTGTTTTCGGACGAGCTTAGTGAAGAATTTATGCGTCGCATCGTTTTCAGCTCCGATAAATTCAGTGTGGTAATGAAAGACTGTGACAAAGAGGAAATTGAAGCAGCTCTGCAATATGCGATAGATTCGGAACGTTTTATTTGTCACCGTATTACCAATTTATTGTTAAGCAAAAAAGTAATGGCTGAAAAGCAAGATAGTATTCTCACTTCTACAGAACAAGAAATTCTTAAACTGATTGCATTGGGAAGGACAACAAAAGAGATTGCCTCCGAGCGTTTTTCCAGCACGCATACCATAATCACTCATCGAAAAAATATATTTCGTAAACTTGCTGTAAACAATGTGCACGAAGCTACAAAATACGCCCTTCGTGCTGGGATAGTTGATTCTGCTGAATACTATATTTAATAAAAATCCAACCGGATATCCTCTATCACGGTTGGATTTTTACTAATCACATAAACTATCTCGATAATCTGCAATTATTAAGATTCGATATATAACCACATCTCCACAACCTGTATTTTGCACTTTTTCACACATTTAAGGATATAAATCTATATAATAACACTATATTTGCTAAATCTTTATATGCTTAGCCTACAATTAATACCTAAATACACAATATGAAACGTCGTGATTTCTTAAAGACCAGTGCAGTGGCGGGTGCTGCATTATCATTAAATTTTGATGGCTTGCAGGCAGCCTTATCTTCTAATACAGTTGCTGTAGAGAAGGCTCCCGACTTAGTTGCCGTAATGGGTGGAGAACCTGCAGCAATGTTAGACAAAGCTCTTGAGGCTTTAGGCGGAATTGGCAAATTTGTAAAGAAAGGACAAAAGGTTGTAATTAAACCGAATATCGGATGGGACCGCGCTCCGGAAATGGCAGGAAATACAAATCCGGAATTAGTAGCCGCTTTAGTAAAGAAATGTCTTGGTGCCGGAGCCCAGAAAGTAACCGTATTTGACCATACGTGCGATAACTGGCAGAAATGTTATGAAACCAGCGGGATATCAGATGCTGTTAAAAAGGCCGGAGGTATCATGATGCCTGGTAATGATGAAAAATATTACAAAGAAGTAGCAATACCCGGAGGCGTTACGCTTAAGAATGCCAAAATTCATGAATCTCTTATTGAAGCTGATGTCTGGATAAATGTACCGGTGCTTAAAAATCATGGTGGTGCCAAGCTTACCTGTGCAATGAAAAATTACATGGGGATTGTTTGGGACAGACGTTATTTCCATTCAAATGATTTGCAGCAATGTATTGCCGACATATGTACATGGAATAAAAAACCGGTACTGAATATTGTGGATGCATATCGAATCATGCATAAAAACGGTCCACAAGGAAAAAGCCTTTCGGATGTAGCTCAACTTAAAACATTGATCGCATCTACCAATATTGTTGCTACAGACACAGCTGCGTTGAGATTCTTTAATCAGGTTGAGAAATTAGATATTAGTGCCGTAGGACACATAGGTAAAGGAGAAGCCCTTAAACTAGGCACCTCAAACCTGGATAAATTAACGATCAAACGTATTAAGATATAATGAAACAAACTAGCTTATTGAAGAGGTTGCGAGTTATTCTCGCAATCCTCTTTTTTGTACCTATCATTTTGTATTTTGTAGATTTTGCAAATCTATTACCCGATAGTTTGCATGGCCTTCTGCATTTGCAGATAGTACCAGCCATCCTTGCAGGCATACTGTGGATAATCATTGCGCAGTTATTGCTTGTTCTGGTTTTTGGAAGGCTTTATTGCTCTGTTATTTGTCCTGCAGGTGTTTTGCAGGACATCATTAACCGGATTTATTGTATCGGTAAAAAGAAAAAGAATGGAAAACGCCGGTTCAGATATAAAAAACCCATGAACTGGTTTCGTTACGGATTACTTGCCCTAACGACCTTGTTGGCTGTAGCCGGATCTATCGAATTATTACTATTGCTTGATCCATACAGTAACTTCGGCAGGGTGGCTGCCAACCTATTCAGACCGTTGGTTATATGGGGTAACAACCTGATAGCCGATGTATTGATGAAGTTCGACAATTATACACTGTACCATGTAACAATTGAAACGATTACTATACCTTCCTTGATTGCAGGTGCAGTTGTTCTATTACTTTTCATCGGTCTGGTAGCCTGGAGAGGTCGTTTATTCTGTAACACACTTTGTCCGGTAGGATCTTTACTTGGACTCATTTCACGCTATTCACTGTTGAATATCAATTTTGATAAAAACGCATGTATTCAATGTGGTAAATGTGAGAAATCATGTAAAGCCGAGGCAATTGACATGGCAAGTATGCATGTGGACAACTCACGGTGCGTAGATTGTTTTAATTGCATATCATCATGCTCGAAAGATGCGCTTCATTACAGTATAAATCCTTTATTTAAAAATAAAGAAATCAATAAGGATACCGTAAAAACTGCAAATGTATCGTCAAGCAGGCGTTCATTCTTGTCTACAGGCATCACCGTTGCCTCCACCGTCCCTTTAGCAGCTGCGCTTGCTGAACAGGTAAACGGACAAAAAAGACATAGAGAAAGAGCTCATGGAGAAGAAAATGAAGCTAATTGGTCGCCTGTAACTCCTCCCGGATCAATCAGTCTGGAACGATTTAAGGATACATGTACCGGCTGTCATTTATGTGTAGTGCAATGCCCTACTCATATTTTAAAACCTGCCGGACTGGAATATGGATTTGATTACCTTTTAAAACCGCATCTTTCGTACAACAGCAGCTATTGCAATTACGAATGCACGGTTTGTTCGGATGTTTGTCCGAATCACGCAATCAAACCACTAACAGTCGAACAAAAGATAACAACACAGGTTGGTATTGCGCATTTCATTAAACATCGGTGTATTGTCGAGATTGATGGAACAGATTGCGGTGCTTGTTCGGAACACTGCCCCACTCAGGCCGTAAAAATGGTTCCCTATAAGGGTGATTTGAGAATTCCGCAAGTTGAACCGGAAATATGTATCGGGTGCGGTGGTTGCGAATCAATTTGCCCGGCACGTCCGGCTAGGGCCATCATCATTAAAGCAAACGAAGTGCATCTTCTCGCTGAAAAGCCAAAAGAAGAAGAAATCAAAGAGGTAGTCGTTGACGAATTCGGTTTTTAGGCTTTCTTCTTTTGCTCCTTATGAAGGAAAGAAGTAACTTTGCGTAAAATTTTACCGAATGAAATTCGAACTTCAATACAAAGATACTAAAACAAATGCAAGGGCGGGCTTGATTACTACCGATCACGGGGTAATTGAGACGCCCATTTTTATGCCTGTTGGAACCCAGGGCTCTGTTAAGGCTGTTCATATGACCGAGCTGAAGGAAGATATCAAAGCTCAGATTATTTTGGGTAATACTTATCACCTTTATCTGCGACCGGGACTCGAAATACTGAAACAAGCCGGAGGTTTACATAAGTTTAATAGCTGGAATGGACCTATTCTGACAGACAGTGGAGGTTTTCAAGTGTTTTCATTAGCGGAAAACCGCAAATTGCATGAAGAAGGAGCCGAATTCCGTTCCCACATTGATGGTTCTAAACATTTATTTACTCCGGAAAAAGTAATGGATATTGAAAGAACCATTGGAGCCGATATCATTATGGCATTTGATGAATGTTGTCCAGGTGACGCCGATTATAACTATGCCAAAGAATCGCTGGGACTTACAGAGCGTTGGCTAGATCGTTGCTTTAACCGCTTCAACAGCACTGATCCCATGTATGGATATAACCAAAGCCTTTTTCCGATTGTACAAGGATGTGTTTATCCTGATTTGCGGATACGTGCTGCAGAAAACGTAGCTTCTAAGGGCGCCGATGGAAATGCAATTGGTGGATTGGCTGTAGGTGAGCCTACTGAAAAGATGTACGAAATGATTGAAGTCGTCAACGATATCCTTCCTAAAGACAAGCCACGCTATCTGATGGGAGTTGGAACACCTGTAAATTTGTTGGAAGCCATAGAAAGGGGCGTTGATATGTTTGACTGTATCATGCCAACAAGAAACGGACGTAATGGGCAGCTTTTCACCAAATATGGAACAATGAATATGCGTAACCAGAAATGGGAAAACGACTTCTCACCTCTTGATACAGAAGGCACATCGTATGTAGACTCGCTTTACAGCAAGGCTTATGTACGACATCTTTTCAAAACAAATGAATTGCTTGGCCTGCAGATAGCTTCAATACATAACCTGGCATTCTATTTATGGTTAGTGGGTGAAGCTCGGAAGCACATTATCGCCGGCGATTTCTCAATATGGAAAAGTGGTATGATTACTCAACTTTCAAACAGATTATAATCCATGAAATTCAAATTGAAACGGATCGACAAATACATTATCAAGCAGTTCCTTGGAACCTATGTATTTGCCATAATGTTGATCATCTCCATTTCGGTTGTGTTCGATATTAATGAGAAAATTGACAAGTTTCTGCAGCCTAACGTTCCGTTGAAAGATATCATTCTGGACTACTACCTGAATTTTATTCCTTATTTCGCCAATCTGTTTAGTCCCCTGTTTACTTTTATCGCCGTAATCTTTTTTACGTCGAAGTTGGCAGACAATTCAGAAATAATTGCAATGTTGGCCAGTGGAATGAGTTTCAGGCGGCTTATGATGCCCTATGCCGTTTCGGCAGCAATCATAGCAACCTTAACATTTGTATTAAACAGTTTTATCATACCCCCGGCAAATAGTACGCGTATCGATTTCCAGAACAAATACATAAAGAATAAGCAAATGTTGTATGCTAAGAACGTACAGCTTGAAGTTGAACCCGGAGTTTTTGCCTATTTCGATCGCTACGAGGCCCGGTCCAATATGGGGTATCGTTTTTCGTTGGAACATTTTAAAGATAAAAAATTAATCTCCCGTCTTACAGCCAACTCAATCAAGTATGATTCCCTGTATCAATGGACAGTCATCGATTACATGATACGTGATTTTGAGGGGATGCGCGAAACCATACAAAGCGGCAGTCGTAAAGATACCACCCTTACTATTGTACCTTCCGATTTTCTTATATCGGTTAACGATTGCGAAACGATGACAACTCCACAGTTGGAAGTCTACATCAACCGGCAGAAGAAAAGAGGTATTGGGAATATACAGACATTCCAAATTGAATATCACAAGCGTTTTGCCACAGTGATGGCCGCATTTATTCTTACAACGATTGGAGCATCTCTCTCTTCGCGTAAAATTAAAGGGGGAATGGGACTTAACATCGGGATTGGACTTGCTCTAAGTTTTTCTTATATTCTGTTTATGACTGTAACATCCACCTTTGCTATAAACGGCTATGTTAGTCCGTTTGTTGCCGCTTGGATTCCAAATATTATTTATACGATGATTGCTGTTTTCCTATACAGGAGGGCTCCCAGATAATATACGAATGAAAATATAAAAAAAAGGAGGGTGAATCAATATTGATTCACCCTCTTTGCATACTCATTGTAGATTAATCTTTTCTTAATTCTTCAGGGAGATTTTTTGGAGAAACATTCACTGCGACTATTACACCTTTGTCGTCAATTAAAAAGTTCCTAAATCCTTTTTTCAAGCCATACTTCTTGTACAACTCTGATTCAGCACCCTGTTCGTCACGAAATTGATTTTCCTGATTCAACCTGTCTGCTTTAACTGTTTCTGAGAAAACAGAAGGGCTCTTGTCGTAAGAGATTGAAATCATTTCAATTTCTGATGAATTCAACTTGTTAACCTCATTCCACAACTGAATGTTTCGCGCCCTGGATTCCGCATCATACGCAGCCCAAAAATTTAACAGCGTGTATTTGCCGGAATGATTCTGGAAACGTACCTCACGGCCGTTATCCATGGACTCTATTCTCGGAGCAAGATTTCCCGGAGTGTTACCTTCGGACAGACTCGCTTTTTTTGTAGAAGCAGACATAGTCAATATACCTGCAAATACAAGGAGAACATAAGCTCTAACCTTCATAATGTAATTTTTACGTTAAACTTAATCGATTTGCAACATAACTTTCAAACAAACAATTCCTTCATTTCCGAAGGCTGCATATCATTTTATCACAAAACCGACTCCTGATTTTCAGGAAAGTAAAACGGTCCTATCTTTCTCTAAAGAATAGTTTCTGTCGTTTTACGGCGGCAAATATAGGTGCAAATTGGTTTACAGTCCAAATCTTAAACCAATTTTCTGCATAAAAACAACTTTTTTTATATGTTTTATAGAACAAAACACGCCACTCAAAGATGTTATTTAACATGTAAACAAACCTAAATAGTCTGGCTTAAACTATAAAACGATTGAAAATAATAATGTCAAAGGGTTACAGAGTAAGGTAAAATATAAATTAAAAAAACTCTTCGTGTTCATACACATGCTTTGATTGGGTTAAATGCGAACCATCGCAGTAGGGTAGGTTTTTGGAATTGCCACATCTGCATATAGCACACATATCCCTTACTACAACCATTCCATCGGGAGTTGTAACCTTAACAGGTCCATGTATTACAACCGGACCTTTTTCAATAATCTTCACTTCAACAATTGATTGTTTGCTTTCGTTATCTCCCATAGGATTCTGATTGGAATTTTATCAACCTACAGTTATAACATAGTGAGAGTTTGATATGTTTACGCTTTTTTTGTCATAATCTGCAACACAAGCTTGTCGGTAGCCTCCATCCCTATCGACCCAATAGCCGTTAAATTGGCAATAGACTTGTCAACATCGTCGTCTATAATACCTTCTGAAGAGGTAACCACCTTATTTTCTATCGCCATAAGGGCCGAAAGCATGGCCGTAGAAACGCCGCTGGATACTTTCATGGCACAACTTGGCTTAGCCCCATCACAAATCATACCTGTGATGTTTCCAATCATATTTTTTATAGCATAGGATAATTGCAACTTAGTCCCTCCCATCAGGTAAGTTATTCCACAACTCGCTCCTGTAGCAGCGACTACACATCCGCATAAAGCAGATAAACGGCCCAAACTCTGTTTAATATAAATAACCATCAGGTGGCTTAAAGTAAGAGCCCTTATTAGTTGCTCCTGCGAACATTTAATATCGTCGGCAAAACTTAACACAGGTAACGTAGCGGCTATTCCCTGGTTTCCACTCCCCGAATTACTCATTACTGGAATAAAAGCGCCATCCATTCGGGCATCACATGCTGCAGCAGTCATAGAAAGCATATGCGTAAAAGCCGAATCTCCCAAATACTTTTTCCCATTTACTCCAGACACTGTTTTACAAACAGTGTGTCCATAGCTTCCATTAATTGATGAAATGGCAGCACGACGATTAAGTTCGGCCGATTCAAGCATAAATTCAAGGTCGTGAACAGGCGTTTGAGTCGCAAAATCGAATACTTTGGAGAAGGTCAATGCAACTTCGTCTTCCTGAAGGTTGGTATCAAGTGTATCGCTTTCTTGTTTATCAAGTTGTTTTTCGCCGTTCTTTTCAACCAAAACCACCTGTGTATGCTCTTTCTGAATAATTACTTTTGAATACTCAGCCTCATAACGACAGATTACTTCTATATATAGCTTATCAACATTATCTTTCAATGATATATCAATACATCGTTTCTCAATCATATTTTTTCCTTCTTCAAGACTTTGAGGAGTAATATCTCTCAATACCTCCAGTCCGTATTCGGATTTACCAATCAAAGCTCCTAAAGCAACAGCAATAGGCAATCCGATCATACCTGTTCCGGGAATACCAACACCCATTGCATTCTTAAGAACATTTGCACTAAGAAATACTTCTATTTTCTGAGGTGTTTTGGCTAGAGTTTCAGATGCTTTAGCTACTGCAAGTGCCACGGCCATAGGCTCGGTACATCCGATGGCGGGAACCACTTCGCGTTTAATTAGTTCTATGATCTGTTTCTGTATTGTAATATCCATATGTAATTCATGCTTATTTGTGTTATGCAAAGGTATCTAATATTTCTTTCAGCTCCATATAAATAGTATCAATTTGTATAATCAGACAGTCTGTAATACTTTTGTAATATTTATTTCATTACGCCGAAACAAAATAAGAGTTCTTTTGCATAAAATAATTATTTTTGTAATAAACTATTTAACATATTGAATTATGGCAACTACCCGTATTCTTGTTGTAGATGATGAAGAAGATTTGTGCGAAATATTAAAATTTAATCTCGAAATTGAGGGTTACGATGTTGATACCGCATTTAGCGCCGAAGATGCCCTGAAATTAGATAT
This sequence comes from Macellibacteroides sp., assembly GCF_050251695.1. Lineage (NCBI taxonomy): Bacteria > Pseudomonadati > Bacteroidota > Bacteroidia > Bacteroidales > Porphyromonadaceae > Macellibacteroides > Macellibacteroides sp. The sequence goes on along the minus strand of NZ_JBFWMI010000002.1, from coordinate 5,213 downwards.
AAGCTCCTATAATTTATTACTTCTGGATGTAATGATGGGAGAAATATCCGGATTCAAGTTGGCAAACATGCTTCGGAAAAATGAAAAGACAGCCAAAATGCCCATCATATTTCTGACGGCCAAAGATACGGAAAATGATCTTCTTACCGGTTTCAATCTGGGTGCCGACGATTACATCTCCAAACCTTTTTCAATCCGTCAGGTTGTTGCCCGGGTTAAGGCCGTATTAAGGCGTACAGCATCCAAACCTCTTGAACAAGAACCCGAATTATTAGCCTACGAGACTCTGATTCTGGACACCAAGCGCATTAAAGCTTCCGTAAACGGACAAGAGGTTCCTTTAACAAAAAAAGAATTCGAAATTTTAAAGCTGTTGCTCGAAAATAAAGGAAATGTATTTTCAAGAGAAGAGATTTTATCGCGCATATGGAAAGACGAAGTGTATGTTCTTGATCGCACGATTGATGTAAATATTACCCGGCTACGAAAAAAAATAGGTATCTACGGTAAAAACATAGTTACCAGACTTGGTTTTGGTTATTGTTTTGAATATTAAAGTAACGAAGATGGTTCAAATTGAAAAAACAACCGATAACAGAATTCCATTTAGCCAGCGTCTGTTTTGGTCGGTCTTCTCCATGTTTCTTGGATTTACATTTTGCTTCCTGCTATTTCAGTTTCAGCGCGAAAAAGAATTTTCGCAGGATAAGCTTAATAAAGTCCTCGAAAATTACAATTATCAAATTTACCAACGCACCCATCAGTCGGCCAATATAGATTCTACATTAGCTCAGTTTCTGACTGAAATTCCGCAAAAAGAGCTTAGAATTACGATTATTGATCCTACGGGATTGGTCGTATTCGACAACATCCATCCGGAAGAATTAAACAATCACAACAACCGAAGTGAAGTTAAAAGTGCAAGAATAAACAATAAAGGATTTGCCATCCGCAAGTCTACTACAACCGGATTACGCTATTTCTATTCGGCCAATTTGATAGATAATTATATCTACCGTTCGGCATTACCTTATGATACGTACGTAAAAAGCGAACTATCTATTGATAAGGATTTTATATACTTTATGATTCTGATGACTACCATCTTCTTTATCGTCCTTTCCCGGTTTACTTTTAGCATCGGACGTACGATTTCCAAGCTGCGGAATTTTGCCCATGTGATGGAAAAAGACAGGGTTGTAGAGACTGCCTACACATTTTCCAATGATGAATTAGGTGATATTTCGCAGAATATAGTTACACTTTATCATAAGCAGCAAATAGCTAAAGATGCATTGTCGATGGAAAGAGAAAAGCTGATCAAACATTTTCAGTATTCGAAAGAGGGGTTTGCCATGTTTTCTGGCGAAGGCAAGGAAACCTTATCCAATATTCTTTTCAATCAATATATAAATGTAATATCCGATAAACAGATCAAAAATGCGGAAGAAGCTATTTCCATCCCGGAAATGGAACCGATAAGAAGTTTTCTGAGACGTAGTATGGTTGACCCGAATCGTAAAAGAAAAGTGCTTAGAGAATCGCTTACTGTGGATAAAAACGGAAAGATTTTTCTCATTGAATGTATTTTATTCCTGGATAACAGCTACGAATTGTCAATAAGCGACATTTCGCGTCAGGAAGAAGAGAGCCGGATGAAACGTCAGCTTACCCAGAATGTAGCGCACGAACTTAAAACACCTGTAAGCAGTATTCAGGGATACCTCGAGACCATTATCGCCAATCCTAATCTGGCACCTGAGAAACGACAGTTTTTTATAGAACGTTGCTATTCGCAAAGTACCCGACTAACAGGATTGCTAAGGGATATTTCCGTTCTGAATCGCCTGGATGAAGCGTCTGACATGTTTGACCTGAGTGAAATCAGTATCAAAAGATTACTAGGCGAAATACAAAAGGAGTGTTCAAAAGAATTAGCCGAAAAGAGAATTGAAACCAATATTATTCTTCCGGGCAATCCCGTAATTTACGGAAATTACTCCTTATTATATTCAATCTTCCGGAATCTGTACGACAATGCCATCGCTTATGCCGGCGAAGGGATAACTATTACAGTTAATTGTTACAAAGAAGATCCGAAGTATTACTATTTCAGTTTTGCCGATAATGGTATAGGAATAAGCGAAGAACATATAAATCGCATATTTGAACGGTTTTACAGAGTGGATAAAGGTAGAAGCCGAAAGGTAGGCGGAACAGGACTTGGCTTGTCTATCGTAAAGAATGGTGTTAACTTTCACAAAGGACAAATCCTTGCCAAAAATCGCCCCGAGGGAGGATTAGAGTTTTTATTTACCCTAAAGAAGCGAGTGTAAACGAAGAATAGTTTTTTTCATTACGAAGATCTAATCGTTGGACCATGGTTGAAATATCGTTGAACCATGGTCCAACGATATCTTGACCTAGGTTCAACGATAAATAGACCATGGTCCAACGATTAGCTTATATAAGTAAAAAAAAATAGATTATGGCAGGAATCTGCCTAAGTTCTTAATAGTCCAAATGTTGTTAATTACTACAAAATTGTTTTGAAGTACTTTATAGTTTCTTTTAGTCCCTCTTCCAGATTAACTTTAGGCTCCCACCCTCCCAGTTTTTCTTTAGCCAGAGTAATATCCGGTTTACGTTGTTTGGGATCGTCACCCGGTAAAGGTCTGAAAACAATTTTAGATTTAGTACCAGTCATCTCAATAACCTTTTGGGCCAACTCAAGCATAGAGAATTCTCCCGGATTACCGATATTAACCGGACCCGTAAAATCATCGTCCGTTTGCATCATACGTACCATCCCTTCAATCAGGTCGTCTACATACTGAAAACTACGGGTCTGCGTGCCATCGCCATAAATTGTAATGTCGATGCCTTGCAATGCCTGAACTATAAAATTAGATACAACACGCCCATCATTGGCGCTCATATACGGGCCATAGGTATTAAATATCCGGATTATCTTTATACGGACATCATTCTGCCGGTGGTAATCCATGAAAAGGGTTTCGGCACATCGCTTTCCTTCGTCGTAACAGGAACGGGGACCAATCGGATTTACATTACCCCAATAACTTTCGGTCTGCGGATGCACAAACGGATCTCCGTATACTTCGCTTGTTGACGCCTGTAATATTTTGGCTTTTTTTCGTTTTGCCAGTCCAAGCATATTAATAGCTCCCATAACAGAAGTCTTAACTGTCTGAATGGGGTCTTCCTGATAATACACAGGAGAAGCCGGACAAGCCAGGTTGTAAATCTCTTCAACCTCGGCCGAAAAAGGAGTGGTTATATCATGACGTACAAATTCGAAAAAAGGATTCTGCTGAAGATGGAGTATGTTTTTTACAGATCCGGTAAAGAAATTATCCAGACAGATCACATAATTGCCTTCCTTCAATAAGCGGGCACACAAGTGCGACCCAATAAAACCGGCTCCCCCGGTTACCAGTATTTGCTTCATTTAATCAATTTTTAATAATCCATACGATAAGGAATAGCCGATCTGAACTTAGCTGCATCTAAGTAAGGCATTTTAGGATATATCAAATCCAGGTATCTCAAATCTGGTATACCCGGAACAACCTCTACCCTAACCCTTTCAATTCCTTTACTTATAAAGCCCAGCAATTCGGCAGCACTATAGGAAACATCGATAATTCGGCTTTTTCGTCGCGGTCCGCGATCTGTAACACATACAATAACACTTTTGAGATTGCTTAAATTTGTAACGCGAAGAAAGGTTCCGAAAGGATGGGTACGATGAGCAGCAACTAACTCCTCTGCATCATGAATCCGTCCGCTGGACGAAACTTTTCCATGAAACCGTTTGTGATAATAGGATGCAAGCCCTTCTTCTTGTGCGTGTAAACCATCCAGACTAAACCAGACAAGAATCGATAAAGAAAGAAATCGCATTAGATTAGCCATAAATCAGCTTGTTATTGTACGCAAATGTAATTTTATTTTCTTAAAAACAACCAATCCTATCTCATTTCTTTCATTATAAAAGCCTATATATTGATAAAACAGTGTATTTTTGTATTTTATAATATGTAAAATAAAAAGTTGAACAAAATGTTTAAGAACAAGACCCTTTGGATTATTATTGCCGTTGTTTTAGTGCTTTTCTTTTGGGTAAGAGGAGTCTATAACTCAATGGTCACTCAGGACGAAAGTGTAAAAACAGCCTGGAGCCAGGTAGAAAATCAGTATCAGCGAAGATTAGACCTGATTCCGAATCTGGTAAATACAGTAAAAGGATATGCATCACACGAACGGGCCACGCTTGAGGGGGTAATAAACGCACGTGCAAATGCAACGAAAACAACCATCGACCCTACCAATCTTAACGAAGAAACTATGAAACAGTTTCAGGCTGCTCAGGGTGAACTTAGTAGTGCTTTATCCCGTTTAATGGTTGTGGTTGAACGTTATCCCGATTTGAAGGCTAATCAGAACTTTATGGAATTACAAGCACAGCTGGAAGGTACGGAAAACAGAATTTCGGTAGAACGTAAGCGCTTCAATGAAGTTGCACAAAATTACAATACCAATATCCGTAGTTTCCCTACTAATATTCTGGCCGGCATGTTTGGATTTCATCCAAAAGCTTACTTCGCAGCCGAATCAGGTGCAGAAAAAGCTCCAACCGTTGAATTTTAATGTATAAACTATGCTTTTAAATAAGATTAAATTCACAAGCAGACGGGTTGCCGGTCTGCTTGTGTTATTTTTGGCAATCAGTTGCTTTCAATCGTCAGTACAGGCTGCTTCGTACACCATCGAGACAGTCCCCAATGCCCATGTAAGCGATCGCAACAACAGGGTTAGCAATCCGGATGGTATCATTTTGCCGGAGGATGTTACCACAATCAACCAAATGCTGCAGCTTGTAGAGGATTCGCTGTCCATCGAAGTTGCTGTGGTAGCCATTGAGTCGATTGGAGATAATGATGCCCGCATGTTTGCTACGGATTTATTTAAACATTGGGGTATTGGGAAAAAAGGAGAAGACAACGGACTACTTATATTGCTTGTAACAGACCCGGCACAACGCGCTGTCGTATTTGAGACCGGCTATGGCATTGAAGGAATTTTGCCTGACGCTATTTGCTACCGGTTACAACAAAACTATATGATCCCAGATCTGAAAGCTGGTAATTTTAGTCAGGGTATGGCTAAAGGTGTTGCCGCAGTGGGAG
>NZ_JBFWMI010000001.1:0-103334 GCF_050251695.1 Macellibacteroides sp. | reverse complement strand
TCAAGTATCCCTTCGGGTAATATTAACTCTAATAATGATTGATTGATATCCTTGTCCATTTAATCTTATTTAGGAACACAAAGATAAATCATTTTAAATTTAGACCCAACTTTTGTCGGTGATCCAACAGTACCATATTAAATATTTGTCCCGTAAGCAATCAACAATTCGTATAGACGTATCCATGGATTGAGGGGAGATACTAACTCCTTACACTCCATCATTAGCTCCGTTCATGGTATAGATTAATTGTTTTCATAGTTACAAACTATTCGTTTGACAATTGTTGAACGCAAGTTACCCATATGTCTACTTTGCATTCAACAATTGTCAAACGCAAAGCAGACAAATGCCAAACGAATAGTTCTCCATTATGAAAATAATAGTTTATCGTATAGAAGGTTTTTATTCTGTTAAGATATTGAGTTTATTAACATACAAAAATGATAGATGACAGATCATTTCGACATAAATTATAACCAAAGACAACGGTCGGTAAATGGCTTGATAATCCGAATTCTAAAAAGAAATAATGTCGTATATTTGCAGCATGGGAAAGAATAAATTAGCTAAGTTTGACGATATGGCGGGCTATCCGCACGTATTCCAATTTCCATTTGCCACTTTGCAGGAGAAAGGTTTCGATCTGAAGGGTCATTGGAATGAACGTTTTTTCAAGAATAACAACCCCATCGTTTTGGAGCTGGGATGTGGTAAGGGTGAATACACCGTTGGTTTGGGAAAGCTTTTCCCCAACAAGAACTTTATCGGGATAGACATCAAAGGGGCCCGGATGTGGAGTGGTGCCAAGGAATCGATGGAACAGGGAATGACCAACGTGGCATTTCTGCGTACACACATCGAATTGATTTCTCACTTCTTTGCGGCTAACGAAGTCTCCGAAATCTGGATCACATTTCCAGACCCGCAGATGAAGAAGGTGAGCAAAAGGCTTACCTCCACCCGCTTCATGAAACTATACCGCGAACTGCTGGCCGGCGACGGGATTGTTCATCTGAAGACCGACAGCAACTTCATGTTTCAATATACCTGCGAAATGGTTAAGGCCAATAATTACCCGGTTCTTTGCAGTACAGACGACCTGTATCATTCGGGCATGGCAGACGATATTCTGGGCATCAGGACCTACTACGAACAGCAATGGCTGGACAGGGGTTTGAACATCAAGTATATTAAATTTGTTTGTGAAGAGAGAGAGTCGCTGACGGAGCCGGAGGTGGAGATTGAACTGGATCCCTACCGGAGTTTCAACCGTAGCAAACGCAGCGCTTTGGCTTCAGGGAAATAAATATGCACATAAATAATTACTGAAAATGGCTATATATCCTAAACTAATTATGGACGCACTTTCCAAGGTGCGTTACCCGGGTACAGGAAAGGATCTTGTCTCTGCCGAAATGGTAGAGGACGACATCCGTATTGATGGCAATAAAGTTACTTTTTCGCTGATTTTTGAGAAACCGAACGATCCGTTTATCCGGTCGGTCGTAAAAGCTGCCGAGACCGCCATAAACACCTATGTGGGTCCGGAAGTGGAAATTAAAGGAAACATTCAGGTAAAAACAAAACAGGTGGCACGTCCGGAACCGGACAAGCTGTTGCCTCAGGTTAAGAACATTATTGCAGTGTCTTCCGGTAAGGGTGGGGTTGGTAAAAGTACAGTTGCCGCCAATCTGGCCGTTGCATTAGCTCAGCTGGGCTACAAGGTGGGTTTATTGGATGCGGATATATTCGGACCTTCCATGCCTAAGATGTTCAATGTGGAAGATGCACGTCCTTATATGGAAACGGTTGGAGAACGCGAACTGATCAAGCCCATCGAAAAATATGGGGTAAAGCTTCTCTCTATCGGTTTCTTTGTAAGTAAAGAGGATGCAGTCTTGTGGAGAGGCAGTATGGCCAGCAACGCCCTTAAACAGCTGATTGCGGATGCCAACTGGGGAGAACTGGACTTCTTCCTGCTGGACCTTCCTCCGGGCACAAGCGATATTCATCTTACACTGGTACAAACCCTGGCCATTACGGGAGCCGTGGTTGTAAGTACACCTCAGGAGGTGGCCCTTGCAGACGCGCGTAAAGGAATCAGCATGTTTACCGGCGAAAAGATTGATGTGCCGGTACTTGGATTGATCGAAAACATGGCCTGGTTTACCCCAGCCGAGTTACCCGAAAATAAGTATTATATATTCGGCAAAGAGGGTTGCAAGAAGTTGGCCGAAGAGCTGTCTATACCCTTAATCGGTCAGATACCCATCGTACAGAGCATTTGCGAAGGCGGCGACAGCGGTAAACCGGTTGCACTGGATACAGATTCACTTACAGGGATGGCCTTTAAGCAGCTTGCCGAGAATATGGTGGCTCAGCTTAACTACCGGAACGAGAACCTTGCTCCTACAAAAAGGGTGGAAGTTACCACTACCAGAAAGCATTAAGGTTACATTACGCTATAAAATGAAAGAGGGTACTCACTTGTATGAGCACCCTCTTTTTATTTGTACAGATAAGCAGTCTTTAAAAAAATAAAGCGAGGCTCCTGATTGAGGAACCTCGCTTCTATCTATAGAATAAGTCTATTATTATTTAGCCGATTCTTTGGCAGCTTTCTTAGCAAGGCTTCTTTTCTGAATTTGGTATGCAATTGGAGTTGCAACAAACAGAGTAGAATAAGTACCTAAGATGATACCGATTGCAATTGCGAAAGTAAAGCTACGGATTGTATCACCACCCAGGATAAAGATACAAAGAACAACCACGAACGTAGTCAACGTTGTATTCAACGTACGTGAAAGAGTTGAGTTCAATGCATCGTTGATAACCTGGTAACGGTCACGCTTGGGATAAAGACCAATCGTTTCACGGATACGGTCAAATACTACCACGGTGTCGTTAATAGAGTATCCGATAATAGTAAGGATTGCCGCAATAAACGTCTGGTCTACTTCCATTGAGAATGGCATAAGCTTCCAAAGCAAAGAATACAATGCTATAATACTGAATGTTGTTACAGCAACAGAAGCAAATGCTCCGGCAGAGAATGATACATCTCTAAATCGTAGCAAGATATAGGCTGCCATACAGATCATGGAGAACAATACAGCAAGATAAGCACTATTCTTGATATCGTCTGCCATACTTGGTCCAACCTTTTGAGAACTTTGAATATTAGTATCTACAAATTGATCCAGCGTAGTACCATCCTTCAAAAGAGGTTTTAATCCTTCATAAAGCTTAGTTTCAATTTCACGGTCAACCTCTGCATTTGAATCAGCGATCTTATAGTTAGTAGAAATACGTACCTGATCGGCAGAACCAATTGTAATAACACTTACAGCTCCATCTAGCTGGTCGCTAAGCATTCCACGAACATTATCGGTTTGAACCGGTTGATCAAAACGTACAATATAGTTTCTACCACCTGTGAAGTCAATACCATTATTTAATCCTATAGTTAATAAAGATGCCATACCCACAAGGATAAGTGCCAATGGGATTAAATAACCTGTTTTACGTTTTCCTAAGAAATTTACGGTCGGATTTACAAGTAAATCTTTGGTAAATGAAGTAGTAAACGGAAGTGTTTTAATTTTTTCCTTAGCAATAAGTCCCTCATAAACGATACGGGTCAGGAACACGGCTGTGATGAATGAGGCGATAAGACCTATAATCAAGGTCGTTGCAAAACCTCGGATAGGACCTGTTCCGAAGTAGAACAACACGATACCTGTGATGATTGTAGTAAGGTTGGAGTCGAAGATAGCAGAGAATGCATTCTTGTAACCATCGTCCAATGCCTTCTTAAGATTCTTACCGGCACGTAATTCCTCTTTTGTACGTTCGTAAATCAATACGTTCGCATCAACTGCCATACCTAAGGTCAATACCATACCCGCAATACCGGCTAAAGTAAGCACCGCCTGGAAGGAGGCCAGGATACCCATTGTAAAGAATATATTTATCAATAAGGCTCCATTAGCAATCATACCCGGTACTAAACCGTAAGCTGCACACATGTAGCACATCAGCAACACCAATGCGATAACGAAAGAGATTACTCCAGCAGTGATCGCCTCTTGTCCCAAAGACGGACCAACCACATCTTCCTGTACAATCTGAACGGAAGCAGCCATCTTACCTGACTTCAACACGTTGGCAAGGTCTTTCGCCTCTTCAGGTGTAAAGTCGCCGGTAATAGATGAACGTCCACCGGTGATTTCGTCGTTTACGCGTGGTGCTGAGTAAACCATGTCATCCAGAATGATGGCAACCGATTTACCGATATTTTCTTTTGTAAGACGAGCCCAGGCTTTAGCACCTTCGGCATTCATCGTCATGCTTACTTCAGATTCGGCGCGGCCGGGCTGTTGGTTGAAGTCGTCGCGTGCGTCTGTTACAACATCACCTCCCAAAGCCGGACTTCCGTCGCGGTTGGTAACCTTGATAGCATATAGCTGGAAGAATTGTTCTTTTTCGTCGATTGCCTTCACACCCCATTTCAAAGAAAGGTTTCTTGGCAATACGTCTTTTACCTGTTTCATGTTAAGGTATTCGTCGATCTTAGCCATGTCTTTTACATGAGCAACACCAACAACCGGACCACCTGCAAGCTGACCGTTATATTGATTGATCTGCAGAAGGGCAAACAACGGGTGTTGTTTTGCAAACTCTTCCATTGACTGAGAAGACTGTGTATCGGGTTGTTTCTGCTCGATTTTGGCAAGAAGCGTATCTACACTTGCAGAATCGGCAGCTTCGGCAACCTCTTCAGTTACTGCAGCTGTAGAATCTGTTGCCACTAAAGCTGAATCTGCTACAGGAGCTTCTGCTGCTGCGGCATCAAGTTTGGACAGATCTAATTTTGCAAGTACATTGTCTGCAGCAATCAGCTGTTGATAAATTTCGGGTAAATCGTATGTTTCCCAGAATTCAAGATTGGCACTACCTTGTAAAAGCTTACGAACACGCTCCGGTTCCTTAACACCCGGTAATTCAACCAGGATACGGCCGGCAGTTTCAAGACGCTGGATATTAGGAGAAACCACACCGAAACGGTCGATACGGGTACGTAATACGTTGAATGAATTGTCGATAGCACTCTTCAACTCTTCACGGATTACAGAAATAACCTGTGCATCGGTGCTTTGAGGAGTAATTCTGTCTTTCAGTTCGAAAGTACTGAAGATAGCAGAAAGACGCGCTCCCGGATCAAGTTTTTTATATTCTTCGGCAAAAAGATCAATAAAGTCTTTCTGACTGGTGTTCTGACGGGCATAAGCCAGATCAAGCGCTTTGTTGAAGTTCTCGTCCGTGTTTTTATTTGAAAGTGAACGAAGCACATCAGCCACATTCAGTTCCAAAACTACGTTCATACCTCCTTTTAAGTCGAGACCTAAACTAATTTCCATTTCACGACACTGCTTAAGGGTATAGCCAAGCCATACCTTCTGAGTAGAGAGTGAGTCGATAAACTGACTCTCTTTTGCCGGATCCCCAGCTGCGTACTCTGCTGCTTTACTTGAATAGTATCTGGTCACAAAAGAAAACGACAGATAGAACAAGCAAACCAGGGTAAGTAACACAGAGAAGACCTTTACAAATCCTTTGTTTTGCATTTGAATCTTATTTTTATGTTATTACATTATATATTTTTCGATTTTTTCACAGGGTGCAAATATATGATTTTTTTTCAATGACTGCGACTAAATCAATTAATAATTTGCGTATCACAGGCTTTATTTGAAAGACAAAATGGCTTGAAATCTCAAAATTAACCGGTTTTATTTGGAATTCAATCACTTCAGTTTCAAAAAATAACAATTTACACTCAAATACATTCCTTAACGTCGATTGCAAACAATCCTAAAAAGAACAACGATCAGCCATTTTTTGACACGTATCCGTTAATAATCGAAGTTTTTTAAGTAGGTTTGCCATAAAATAAATCTAACGCATAATGAAACGTCTATTTTTTCTTTTTTTATTAATGCCGGGCATTCTCTTTGCTCAAAAAGAAGAACACTATCTGGCTGGTGCTGTCCCGGAAGTGGACGGAAAGGTTGTATTTTCTAAAACAATCAAAGCCCCTTCCCTATCTCAGGAACAGCTTTACGAAGCCATGTTATCCTGGGCAGGCGATTATTATAACGGAGAAAAAAACAGAGTAGTATATCAGAAGCCCGAAGAAGGTGCAATTGCTTGCCTCGGTAACGAATATATCGTATTCAGCAGCTCGGCTCTGTCGCTCGACAGGACTACGATCAACTACCTGATGCGTATTGTATGTGTTGACCAGCGTTGCGATTTGGAGATAAGCGGTATACGATACGAATACAATGTTTCTTACCAGAAACAACCCGAAAAGTATGTGGCTGAAGAGTGGATAACCGACAAGATTGCACTTAGGAATAACAAGTTGCTTCGGATACCGGGAAAGTTCAGAAAAGGCACAATCGATTTGATAGACAAGCTTTTTGTTGATGCGACAAATAAAATTAACGGGCTGGTATCGGCAAGTGCCTCGGCTGCAGCTCCGGTTACAGCGGCTGCTGTTCCGGCTGTAACATCTCAGACTGCGGTGGTTACACCGGTTGTTCCCGTTGCTCCGGTTGTTGCCGCTACACCGCTTATTGCTGCAACAACTACTGCCGCTGCACAGGCTCAACCCGAAGTTTTACCTGTTCAGGCCAATGTACCTGCCGGATACAAAGCGGTGGCTGCAGATAAAATTCCGGGCAATATCATCCGGATGATGCAGAACGACCAGATGATGATTACGGTTTCCAACGGACAGGAAACAGATTTTGCCACACTTAGCTCGGGAGGTGTAGGTTATGCGTTTAGCAAGCCGGTTGCCTTCTGTATCACCGAATCCGGTAAACATATCGCCTCGCTGATCGAATCGGCTTCGTCTTATACGCTTTCGTTCTATACCGAAGCCTACAGAGATGTTCTTGACAAGAACAAGGATAACCGGAGCAAAGATCCGGATAGAATTCAAAACTCGGGACTTACTCTTATTACTACGTCCAACGGCAACAAGGCTTTTTCTGAAGCATGGATGATTATCGAATGTAAGAAAATCTCTTTGTCGCAACAAAACGGAACGGCAGGAGCTCCGGCAAATGGAAGCAAAATTCTTTTAGGTGAAATACAAAATGTATGGATTAAATAAAACACTGCATATGAAACGATTTTTTTTATTACTGTTTTCCATTTTACCAATGATAGTTGCTGCCCAGGGGCATAAAGGGACTGTGGAGTCTTGCGCCCCTACCCGCGAGGGCAAGGTATTATACAGCGACAAGGTAGAGGTTAAGGATTCCGACCGACAAGAAATATTTCAGGCCATCCATGCATGGGCGAAAGAAAATTATGGCAAGGATGTATTCATATCCAGTGTTTCAGCCAATAAAAACAAAGGGACCCTCTTCATTGGATCCAAGGTTGAATTACTGCTGAACGACTCGGAAAAGACAATCGTCAAATATAAAATGAGGATTAATTGTCAGGACAACGGGTATTCTGTTGAGGTTACCGACATTTCTTATCAATATAGCCCGGGTGGAGAAGCTAAGGCGAAAACATATCCGGCCGAAGATGTTATTATGGGAAATGGAAAGGGTAATACGGTTACGGCCATTAAAGACCCTGTTTTATTCTGCAACGCCACCTATTTCTTTGTAGAGTCGCTGTTTGCGGATGTTTACGACGCGGTTGAAAACTAATTTCTATTCCAGCGTTATGTAGCACCACATAGGATAGTGGTCCGAATAACGTACTTTGTCCACCGTGCAACGATAGGACTTGATATTGGAAGAGTGCAGGATATTATCTATGCGGAACCAGAACTTGTTTTGGTTATAGCTTATCCCCAATCCTCTTCCCGATGCAGCAAAAGCATCGACCAGGTTCCCTTGAATGGTGCGGTGGGCATAGGAAATAGGAGTATCATTAAAATCTCCGCATACCAGCACATACTCTCCTTTAGCCTCCTTTATCTCTTTTGCCACCATTTCAGCCTGTCCGGCTCTGATCTGAAATGCCGTACCCAGCTTTTGCTGCAAAGAGCCCTTCAATTCCGACAAGCCCTCGGATCCCAGATTCCCGATTATCTGCGAGTACTTGGAACGGTCTTCCATCGTAAGCTTGAATGATTCCAGGTGATTGTTTATCAGGGTTACTTTTTTCCCTTTTACGGTAAGTTCGTGTACTGCCGAACCGTTGAAGGCACTTTTATATTTTATACGCCGGCTCTTCTCAATGGGGTATTTGGAAAACAGGGCAATGCCGATGCTCTGATATTTATTGGCATTCAGTTCCACTACCGAACGATAGGGATACATTTTCAAGGCTTTATTTAATTTCCGGGTGGTTAATCCATTCCCATGCCTGCTGGTCGAATATTCCTGCAGACAAACAATGTCGGCTCCCGAATCGGCAATGTATTCGATTATCCGGTTGGGAGAATCGGCTGTATGATTTTTATAAGCAAAACCCATCACATTATAGGTAAGCACCTTCAATGATTCTTCAGGCAGTGGAGTGTTCATGCTATGAAAAGGAAGATACGAGGTTACTTGTCCCCATGCGATAATAAAGGAGGCTACCCCTATCAAAGCCGACTTCCAGTTTGAAACAACCAGCCAATAAAGGATAAAAAGGAAGTTCAGCACCATGAATACAGGGAATGCCAATCCGATATAGGAGAAAACCAAGTGTTTTTCTGGCGAGATGCGGTCGGAGAAAGCGGATAAAAGAAACAGGAATGCAACCAGAAAATGTCCCATTCCAAAAAGCACATGCAACAACAACTTGAATGTTTTCATACTTTCTGTGGGCTATTTTTTACTGGCATCAAACAATTGCTTTTTCTCATTATCCGATAAACTCTCGTAACCGGACCGTTTCAGCTTATCCAGAATGACATCAATCACCTCTTGTTCCTGATGTTTGCGGGCATTGTAATCCCGATCCGTCTCACTCCGTCGGTGTGTGACTTTCATTCTGGGTTTACGTCGCATCAGATTTACAACAAAATCGATTATTTTATTGAACGGAGCGGTAAGGTCTTTTCCTTTATGATATTGCGAAGCATAGAGAATGCCGGCAAGGGCTCCTCCTATATGTGCGATGTGACCTCCGGCATTGTCGGACGTTATTGCCAGCAAATCGATTCCCAAAGTAAACAAGGCAAGATAGATCAGCTTGATCCGGCCGATAAGCAAAAGAGAGATCTCCATGTCTTTCTTATAGAAGGAGACTGCAAACACAATTGCCATAACCGAAGCCGAAGCGCCCATTAAAGTGCTATGAGCAGCGACATTGCTGAAATAGGGAAAGAAATTATACGAAACGATATACAATAAAGCTCCAGCTAAACCCCCAATTACGTATAAACCACCCAGCTGACGTTCGCTGAAAAAGTTCAGAAACAGTCCGCCGAACCAATATAACCATAGCATATTGAATATAATATGCAGAAAGTCAAAATGGGTGAACATATAGGTCAACAACGTCCAGGGGCGATACAACAACTGAATTGGAGACGAAGGCACCTGCAACCAGAAGAGCACAGTGTCTGCATTCATATTAAACAAGATGAATGCAACCGACAGTAATCTTACAATCAGAAACAGTCCAACGTTAATATAGATCAGCTTGGAAAGGATGCTGCCCTGCTTGAAGTTATATTTTATTTTAGAGATAAAATCGTCCATTGTCATTGTCATTCTTTCTCCAGTAACGAATCAGGAAGTATCCGAAAAGCATTCCGCCCAAATGGGCAAAATGAGCGACGTTATCTCCGCCGAAGTTAGCCACACCCATAAACAGCTCTGCAAGTCCGTAAAAAACTACAAAATATTTAGCCTTAATGGGTACGGGAATAAACATCAGGTACAGGGGGACATTGGGGAATAACATCCCGAATGCAAGCAAAATACCAAACACAGAACCGGATGCGCCAATTGTCACAAAATAGTTCATGTATTCGCTCTTGGATATGATCTGTTCGCCATTCAGATTAATGTAATCCTGCGAAGCAAAAACAAGTTCGCGTAGATTGAAGAACCATACGGCCTCCTGCACTACCGCAGCACCCAGTCCGGATACGATGTAAAATATCAAAAAACGTTTAGGTCCCCACACATTTTCAAGTACGCGGCCAAACATGTATACGGCAAACATGTTGAAGAAAACATGCGACAACGAACTTGTATCGTGAAGAAACATATAAGAGATAAACTGAAAAGCATAAAAATCGGTTGCCCACGGAAAATGCAATCCTCCTATATGAATAAGGTCAATCCCAATGCGCGGCAAAACAATGCTTGCCATCCAGAAAAGCAGATTGATTATTATAATATTTTTCGTTACTACCGGAATCCTGCTAAGGAATCCTGATCCTTCTTGATTTATCATAAGCAAATATTTACGGCAAAGGTAAAATTATTTTCTATATAGCCAGCCATACCCGTAGGCATTTTATAGAGGCACAATCTCCTATTCCCACAGAAAACAGGCCTTTTAAAGGCCATTTTTATCAAAAAAACGCCCTTAATAAAAGGAAAAAATAGCTCATAGTCAAAAAAAGTTTATAAATCTTTTGTTATATTTAAAATAAAGGTAACTTTGAAGCCGACAATAAGCTATCGGTCCATTGTTTAATATATTAACTATCAAACCATCATGAACAAAACAGAATTTATTAATGCCGTTGCTGAGCAATCGGGATTAAGCAAAGTTGACTCTAAGAAAGCTGTTGAGGCTTTCATCCAAACAATCTCTAACGAAATGAAAGAAGGTGGAAAAATTTCCCTTCTTGGTTTTGGTTCGTTCTCAACTACTGAAAAAGCCGCACGTAAAGGAGTTAATCCTAAAACGAAAGAAGTTATCGACATTCCTGCTCGTAAAGTTGTGAAATTTAAGGCTGGTGCTGAACTAACCGACAAGATCAAGTAAGAAATTTTCGTATGATAAAAAAAGGATGCAATAGGAATTGCATCCTTTTTTTTTATACCTCTCTGTAAAGTGTTATCTTTGCAGGAAAAATAACGAACATATAGACAGAAGCATATGGTCATCGAACAACAGATTGCGAGTACAATTGTATCCGGGATAAAAGAGCTCTACGGAACAGAAATAGACGGAGCTCAGATTCAGCTTGGAAAAACAAAAAAGGAGTTTAAAGGACACCTTACGCTGGTGGTATTTCCTTTTTTAAAAATATCCAGAAAATCTCCCGAACAAACGGCACAGGATTTGGGAAAGTATCTTCTTGAAAATGAACCTGCCGTTGCCGACTTTAACGTTATCAAAGGTTTCCTGAACCTTACGATTTCGGCTTCTTGCTGGATCGAGCTATTAAACACAATCCACAGCAGCCCCTCCTTTGGGACCGTTGAAGCTACGGAGACTTCGCCATTGGTGATGATTGAGTATTCTTCGCCTAATACAAATAAGCCTCTGCATTTGGGTCACGTACGCAATAATTTACTTGGCTATAGCCTTGCTGAAATTATGAAGGCAAACGGATACAAAGTAGTTAAAACTAATATTGTAAACGACCGAGGAATTCATATATGCAAATCGATGCTTGCCTGGAAAAAGTGGGGTGAGGGAGCTACTCCTGAATCTGCAGGGAAAAAAGGGGACCATCTGATTGGCGATTTTTATGTTTTGTTCGACAAGAAATACAAACAGGAACTTGCTGAACTTCAGGAAAGCGGACTCTCGAAGGAAGAGGCCGAAGCTAAGTCGGCATTGATGGCGGAAGCCCGTGAGATGTTGCTTAAATGGGAGGCCGGCGATAAAGAGGTGGTTGACTTATGGACGATGATGAACAACTGGGTCTATGCCGGGTTCGATGAAACATACAAACGGATGGGGGTTGACTTCGACAAGATTTACTACGAATCTCAGACCTATCTGGAAGGGAAAGGGAAAGTGCTTGAAGGTTTGGAGAAGGGTGTGTTCTATAGCAGGGAAGATGGTTCGGTTTGGGCCGACCTTACGGGCGACGGACTGGATGAAAAACTTTTGCTCCGAGCAGATGGTACTTCTGTATACATGACACAGGATATCGGCACCGCCAAACTTCGATTTGACGATTACCCTATCAATAAGATGATATACGTTGTGGGTAACGAACAAAATTATCACTTCCAGGTACTTTCTATCCTATTGGATAAATTGGGATTTGAATTTGGTAAAGGGTTGGTTCATTTCTCTTACGGCATGGTTGAACTGCCTGAAGGAAAAATGAAAAGCCGTGAAGGAACTGTTGTAGATGCCGACGATCTGATGGAAGAGATGATCTCCACAGCACGTGAAATATCTCAGGAATTAGGGAAACTGGACGGATTAACAACCCAGGAGGCCGAGAAGATCGCTTCAATGGTAGGACTTGGCTCCCTGAAATACTTTATCCTGAAGGTTGATCCGCGTAAGAACATGACATTCAACCCGAAAGAATCCATCGATTTTAATGGAAACACCGGACCGTTCATACAATACACTTACGCCCGTATCTGTTCGGTTCTTCGCAAAGCTGCCGAACAAGGGATCACTCTGCCAAACCAGCTGGCGGCGAATATCGCTCTTTCTGAAAAAGAAGAGGGACTTATCCAACTCACATCAGATTTCGAATCGGTTGTTAAAGATGCAGGAAACGAATACAGTCCGGCTATCATAGCCAACTATGTATACGACCTGGTTAAAGAATACAATCAGTTCTACCATGATTTTTCAATCTTGCGCGAAGAGAATGAGGATGTTAAGGTATTTCGTCTGGTTCTATCGGCCAATGTTGCCAAGGTGGTTAAAAAGGGTATGTCCTTGCTTGGAATCGAAGTTCCGGAAAGAATGTAACTTTTTCAATGTTATATATACAAAAGAGGCGCTTCCAATGGTAGCGCCTCTTTTGTATATATAACATTGTATTATTCTTTCTTTCGTGTTGCCTTTTTCTTTGTAGTCTTCTTATCCGGGGCTTCTTCGATGATTTTCATGCATTCATCGTACGTAAGTTTCTGAGGATCGGTATTCTTTGGAATTTTATAATTACTCTTCTTATAAGCAATGTAGGCCCCGAAACGCCCGTTCAAAATCTGAAGTTCCGGTTCTTCCTCGAAAGATTTGATGAATCGTTGTTCTTCCTGTATCCTTTTTTTCTCAATAAGCTCGATGGCTTCGTCCAACTTAATCGTATATGGATTCAACTCTTTCGGAATCGTAACGAATTTATTGTTGTGACGGATAAACGGACCGAAACGTCCGATTGCGGCTATAACCTCTTCGTTTTCGAATTCGCCTACCTTACGGGGCAGATCAAACAATTTCAATGCCTCCTCCAGAGTGATTGTTTCGATGGACTGATCCTTCATCAATGCGGCAAAAGCAGGTTTAGGTGCTTTTTTATCGTCCGGGAATGCTTGTCCCATCTGAACACAAGGACCGTACCGGCTGATCTTTACAAACACAGGCTTACCACTTTTCGGATCAATACCAAGTTCTCTCTCCCCAACCTTATGATCTGTTTTACTGGTCATTGCCTCGTCAACGATTGGGTGGAAAATTTTATAAAAATTATCGATAACGCGTGTCCATTCCATTTCGCCGTCGGCAATGGAGTCGAACTCCTTTTCAACGTTGGCGGTAAAATTATAATCCAGAATATTGGGAAAATATTCAAGTAAAAAGTCGTTTACCACAATTCCTATATCCGTTGGCATAAGCTTGTTACGATCTGCTCCAACAGTTTCGCTTTTTTGTGCTTCCGAAATCTTTTCCTTTCGTAAAGAAATTACAGTAAAGTTGCGCTCCTCTCCTGCTTTATCACCCTTGACAACATATCCTCTGGTTTGTACCGTCTGAATAGTAGGTGCATAGGTTGAAGGTCTGCCGATACCCAACTCCTCCAATCGTCTAACCAGACTGGCTTCTGTATACCTGGGGGGACGTTGCGTAAATCTTTCGGTAGCTTTCACCTCATCCAGCACAAGAATATCATTCAGGTTAACAGCTGGTAAAAGTCCGTTTTCCTGTTCTTTCTCATTCTCATCGTCCATGCTTTCGCGATACACCTGTAAGAAGCCATCGAAAACGATTACCTCACCCGTAGCCTGGAACTTATCCTTCCATCCGGGGAAGCTGACAGAAATAGTTGTTTTCTCCAATTCGGCATCAGCCATTTGAGACGCCAATGTTCTCTTACGGATCAGCTCGTACAATTTTTTCTCCTGAGCGGAACCTCCCGCCTCTACCCGATCGATATATGTAGGGCGTATGGCCTCGTGAGCCTCTTGTGCTCCTTTAGATTTGGTATGATATTGGCGGAATTTATAATACTTCTCGCCGTAGGTGTTAACAATTTCCTCTTTGGATGTTCCCAATGCCAAATCGCTTAGATTTACTGAGTCGGTACGCATATAGGTTATCATCCCCGATTCATATAACTTTTGAGCAATCGACATGGTTTGAGATACCGAATAACCCAACTTACGGGCAGCTTCCTGCTGTAAGGTAGAGGTGGTAAAAGGAGGAGCCGGAGATTTCTTTAACGGCTTCTTCGTTATATCGTCAATCTGGAACGATGCAGTCTTGCATTGGTTCAACAAACTGATAACCTCCTCTTTTGTCTTCAAACGTTTGTTCAACTCCGCTTTCAGCACAGTAGATCCGTCCGGCAGAATAAAATTGGCAATCACACGGTAAGCAGCCTCGCTCACAAAAGCGTTTATCTCCCGTTCACGTTCAACAATCAAACGGACAGCAACCGACTGAACCCTACCGGCAGACAAAGCCGGTCTCACCTTCCTCCAAAGAACCGGAGACAGTTCAAATCCCACAATACGATCCAGCACTCGCCGTGCTTGTTGAGCATCCACCAGATTGAGATTTATATCACGGGGGGTCTCAATAGCATGCAAAATAGCCGTCTTGGTAATTTCATGAAATACGATTCGTTTCGTGTTTTCGGGTTTCAAGCCCAACACTTCGTATAAATGCCACGATATAGCTTCTCCTTCGCGGTCTTCATCGGATGCGAGCCAGACTTGTTCCGCTTGCTTCGCTTCACTCTTTAATTCGGACACCAACTTTTTCTTATCTGCAGGTACAACGTACTTGGGAAGATAGTTTTTTTTCGTGTCAATACTGAATTCTTTAGGATTTAAATCGCGTATATGGCCATAACTAGACATCACCTTAAACTCTTTTCCAAGAAATTTCTCGATGGTCTTAGCCTTGGCCGGGGATTCTACTATTACCAGGTTTTTATGCATATTTTCTGCTTTCTCGTTCGAAATCGGGTACAAACTTACATAATTATTTACGAAATCTCACTAAATCAATAAAAAAACCATTTTTTACATCGGCTCAGCAGGCGACCAACAAAGTACTTTGTGGCGAATATTCTTCATTTTTTTTATCTTTGTCTCGAAACAAGAAACCTATGGAAGCAATCAAACAACTTATATCAGACAATAAAGCAGACGAGGCCATCCGCCTCCTTGACGAAATTATTGCTGCAGATCCCCAAAATGATGAAGCCTATTATTTAAGGGGAAATGCCTGGCGAAAAAAGGGAAACATGCAATTGGCAATCAATAATTACCTGGAAGCTATGGAGATAAACCCCGAAAGTCCGGCTCGTCAGGCTCATGCCATGATGATGAAAATTATGAATTTCTTTAATAAAGACATGTATAACCATTAATTAAAGGATTGTGAATCAAACAATACGCTCTTCATTTAAAAGCTGGATACTGCTTTCATTTCTTTTTACAAACTCACTACTTTACAGTCAGAACCCATTGTCGGAAATAAAAATGGCGGATATTCCTGCCGGATTCTTTTACATGGGAGGCAATGGCGAAGGAAGCAACTACGACGAAGCTCCGATACACAAGGTAACGCTGACGAAACCCTTTAAAATGTCGGTAACCGAAATAACCAACGCACAATATGAAGCGTACGACCCGGCGCACAAAGCGTATCGTGGAAAGAATGGTATCTCTGTTCATGACAATGAAGCAGTTGTATATGTTAGCTACAACGATGCCATGAACTATTGTAAATGGCTAAGTGAGAAGGAGGGCAAAACCTATAGGTTGCCCACTGAAGCAGAATGGGAATATGCTTGCAGAGCCGGAAGCTACCTAACCTTCTCGATGGATGACGGACTGCCGGGTATTTTCCATAAGAATCAGCAAATAGTGCGCGATATGAAACCGGTCTCACTGGCGGTGGGAGAAACTCCTGCCAACAAATTCGGGTTACATGACATGCATGGCAATGTGGAAGAGTGGTGCCTTGACTGGTACGGACCTTACGTTGCCGATGATCAAACAGATCCGGTTGGGATGAAGCATGGTTTGTATCGTGTTACCCGAGGAGGAAGCCATAATACTCCGGAAAAATACCTCCGGTCATCCAACCGGATGGCCATGATACCGGAAGATAAGCATGCGCAGACAGGATTTAGAATTGTTCAGGCCGACTATCCGGAAAGTGAGCCGCTTGCCGTATCGGCACAGGCGGAACAACCGGTTAAAGTTCCGCAGACAAAATACAACTGGAAAAAAGGCGTAACCCGGAAGCCGTTCTTTCTTCCTCCTGTTCCCTATGTAATTGAACCCGCATGTAACTCGGGTATCCCCTTCTATCGTCATAATCACCAGCCGGCAATTACATGGTGCCCTAACGGCGACCTGCTGGCCATCTGGTTTTCGGCCAATGAAGAAAACGGACGCGAAATGGTTGTTCTGGGTTCCCGTTTAAGAAAAGGAGGTGAAACCTGGGAAAAAGCCTCTTTATTCTTTAAAGTTCCGGATCGAAATATGACAGGCTCTTCTCTTTTTAACGACGGACAAGGGAGGTTACTTCATCTTAACGGAGTGGAAGCTTCCGGTGACTGGCAGAACTTAGCCATGATACAACGCGAGAGTACAGATAACGGCGCTACATGGTCGGCCCCACATCTGATAGCTCCCGAACATTCCAAGCGTCACCAGGTAATAGCAGGTACGATTCAAACCCGCGAAGGGTGGTACATCCAACCCTGCGATGCCGGACCGGGAAGTCACGACGGGGCGGCGATCCACATCAGTAAAGACAAAGGAAAGACCTGGTCCGATCCGTGGGACGGGCAACCAGCCGAGTTTAAACCGAATGGAACCGGATCAACCATCGCAGGGATACATACCGGAATCGTACAGCTGATGAACGGCGACCTGCTGGCACTAGCCAGAGGGAACAGTCTGCCAGATGCCAACGGCGTGTTGCGTATGCCTATGAGTATATCCAAAGATATGGGTAAGAGCTGGACCTATTACGCGTCCGAATTTCCACCTATTGACGGAGGACAACGTCTTGTTCTGCTTCGTCTGTCCGAAGGACCTTTGTTATTAATCTCATTCACCGACCATCCGATACGGACAAAAAAAGAAAATAGGGGAATGCTCTTTGCGGATGCATCCGGAAAGTCTTACAGGGGTTATGGAATGTATGCGGCACTTTCGTTCGACGAAGGGAAAACCTGGCCGGTTAAAAAGTTACTCACCGACGGGACGTATCGTTTTCTAAACGGCGGGGCGTGGACAGGCCACTTCGAAATGGATTCGACACATGCCGAACCCAGAGGCTACCTGGCTGCTGTACAGTCGCCCGACAAAACCATCCATCTGGTTAGCAGCAGACTTCATTACCGGTTTAACCTGGCCTGGCTGATGGAGCCAGCAAAATAAAAAAAGGGAGATAGCTCCCCCTATAAACAATTAAAGGATGTCATCCCGACATCCCCTAACCAACTTTGTTAACCTTAAATCTAATACTATTATGAAAAAACCACGATGCAAAGATACAATCCCACAAAGGGTTTGTCAAGCTTTTTTGCCATAAAACATGTTAAACAACATATAATAAATATGAAAGGGAGTACTGTGATAGTACCCCCTTTCATATTTGTAATCCGATTATACAGACTGCAGAACACGTTAAAAGTTCAGATTAATACCAACCATGGCATTAAATCCTTGTTGCGGATACCCATAAAGCAGCTCATATTTCCGGAAAAGCAGGTTGTTGAATTTAATATAAGCACCAAAGGTTTCGTTAAGCTGGTAAGTACCTTTCATATTCAGCTCATTGATATTATCCATTTTGATATTAGTTCCTTTCGCATGGGTATATCTTCCTGTTCCCAGGTAATAATCCATTGAAAGCGTGATATTATCCATAGGCACCACCGATATTTCTCCAAACAACTCTGCTTTAGGCTTACCGAAAGCTTTGATATCTGTAATTGTAGTTTCACCGGCAGGTTCCTCGCGCTCAATTTCACTTACCGACCATGAGTTATAAACACCCTTCAACGATATGTTGAAAAGTTGTTGATAACTATATTTCAACGAGGCTCCACCAAAGAACTTCTTAGCGTTATAATAAGCCACATTACTTACATTACCAAACTTGGTCAGCATAGATATCTGCGGAAGGAAGAAATGCTCGTTGTCTGTTATTTTATATCCTCCAAAAACATCGAACCAGAAGCCGGCACCCGCTCCGCTTTTAATCCCTGCAATCCCGTCCAACCAGGTGCGCGATGCCTCCAGAATCAAATCAGGATTGATATATCTGTTTACTCCCGATATTTCCCAGGCACTGTTGGCGCTGACTTTACCGGTTGCCGTTGCATAAAAAACAGTCTTCGGGGCAAATTCAACATCAAAATTGATATTCGGAGACAAGAACACCTTTTTCTCGTCGCCCGTAATGATCATAGCATTGGCACCCAATCGTAAGTTCCAACGTTCGCCATTCATCTTTAAATAGGGACTTAACGTAGACTCGAGGTGATTGTTACGTTCGAAGGGAACGGTCGTTTCCGGCTCTGTCTCACCGTAATTGAAGTATTCTACCTCACCTTCCAATCCGATGGTCATCCCTCCGTTAAACTCACTGTTCAGGTCGAAAGATGCTCCAAACGTATTTTCGGCAATACCACCCAAACCTCCTGTCATCCCGTACTTGTTAGTGAATCGTTTGAAATCCAGATCCAAGGCATATTCGAAAGGACCGTGACCCTTTGATTCGAATCCAATCATCCCCCCGATCTTTGTATTTGCCTGATTCGTATCATAATCGAATAAAGGCATTACATCCAAATCGACCAACCTTAAATCGGCCACAAAACCATAGTAATTGAATGTACTGTGATCTATCCCGAAGCCAAGTTTCAAGGCAAGCTTCTCGTATTCGTGGCTAAAATTAATGCCACCCAGGTTATTGTTAAGCTTGGCTTTCTGCTTGTCGTCCATCTGCAGATAACCTATATTACCGTTGGTAGAACGATGCGATAAAAAGACATTCAGTTTGTCCTTCTCTGTATTCAGGATATGATACCCTAAGTCTCCGTTGATGTTCATGTAATTACCAGCTCCCAGATTCAGGTACCCCCTTTTCTTACTGTAAGGAATCTCAGTCATCACACTCCCCGACCCCAACAAAGATAATTCCTGTTGTGGATCTGTAGGAACAGCAAATGTGCTGTAGTCTATAGGCATCTTTTTCACTACAGGCTCCTTGATCTTTGGCAGCGTATTCACCTTCGAAGCATCCTGAACCGACGGATCGTATTCCCGTTCCAAAGTCATCTCCCGGTTCAGCTCCTTTTCTTTCGATTTATCTTCCTGTGCATGTACCGATGCAGCAGCACCTAAGGCAACCACCAGGCAGAGGGCTTTTACATTATATATTGCTTTCATCCCAGTTCTTATTTCTTTAGTTTACTCAATCTGTTTTCAATCATCCCGGCTATATCATCCGTACCTTTGTAATTATTCTGCAAGCTGGTCAGGTATTGACGAGCCTGGAAATCATCATTCTGACTAATATAGATATCCGCCAGTAAAATAAATCCACGGGCCAGCCAATACTGATGAGGTGTTCCGTTTTCAATGAAATTCATCAGCTCTTTTTCGGCCTTGGCATTCTCTTTATTATTAAAGTACAACTGAGCCAACAAATATTTAGCCTCAGCACCATGCACAGTGCGGGTATCCTTACTGATCGTCTGCAAATCTGGTAATGCCTTGGAGGCCTGCTTCAGGGCAATATATGCTTTAGCCCTTATATAACGCGCCTCGGCATTCAGTTCGGGCGATAGTTTAGGATCCTTCAGCAGCTCGTCGGCAGCAGTAAGGGCATCCTGTTGTTTACCGGTATACTGAGCACAACGCATCATTCCTAATTTGGCCGCCTCTTTGTTTTCCTTACTTTCGGCGATGGCATGTAATTGCTTAAAGCTGAGCAACGCCGCAGCATAATCTTCCTGCAGGTATTCTATTTCGGCTTTACGTGCCGTTGCGTTTTCCGCAAACTTAGTATCACCGCTGGAAAGAACAGATGCAAACAGCTGTTTTGCCTCGTCATATTGTTTATTTGCAAAAGCAATGCTTCCCAGATAGAAATTGGCATTCGAACTAAATGCCCCTTTAGGGAACGACTGCAGGTAATTTGTCAGACTCTTCTTCGCCGCAGCGTTATCACCGCGCATAAATAACTTTTCGGCAGCCAGATAAGTCAACGAATCCTGCTCGCTTACATCAAAATGAACCGATCCGCCCAATGAATTCACATAGGAGGCATAGGCATTGATATCGTTCAGATCCATATAAACCGACTTCAGATCTTGCAAAGCAACCTTTGCCTCATCGCTTCCCGGATAATTGTCGACCACCTTCTTATAGGCAGCAGCAGCTTTTTCGGGCTGGTTATCATTAAAGTAAAGCAATCCCAGCTGAATACCGGCTTTGCGTGCCTGTGTACTTTGAGGAAACTGACTTATCACTTTTTCGAATGCCTCTGCAGCACCCTGGCTGTTTTCAAGCATAACGTAGGCCCGGCCTTTCTCAAACAGAGCATCGTCCACATAGGGAGATTCCGGATATTCGCGAACCAGACGGTCCATCGCACTGATTTTTCCACGGTAATCCTTCTGAAGTCCCAGCAGGAAGCCTTTCTGATATACCGAATAATCGGCGGCCGACGGCTGTAAAGTTGCCGAACGGCTGTAACTCTCTTCAGCCTGGGCAAACTGCCGACTTTGGAACAGACAGTCGCCGATACGATTGTATGCATCTGCATAGGCAGGCAACTGACGGTTACTTTCCATATCAACATAGCTTCTGAACCTGCTTAATGCATCGGCATATTGTTGCTGTTTGAAGTAACAATACCCCAGATTATAATGAGCCAACGCATACATCTCTCCGCTTTTTGCCTGAGTATTGTTCAGATAGGTTCGATAATCGGAGGCGGCACTGGCAAATTCACCTTTGCGGTAGTAACTTTCACCACGCCAGAAATAGGCATCGTTTCGGGCTTCCAGGTTGTATGAACCCAAAGAAATAGCCCGGTTGAACAGGTCGATCGCCTCATCCAGTTTTACATTCGTAAAGGATTGCGTTCCCAACTGGAATAAAATATCCTGCTTTGCCTCCAGTATTTTAGTACTCGGGCGCTTGATCTTTTCGATGGAAGCCAATGCCGAACGGTAATCCTTGGTTGTAAGATACACCTCAACCAGGTAATCGTTCACCTTATCTGAATAAACAGAGTTGGGGAACTCATTCAGGAAATTCTCGAAAATAGTAACCGACTCTCCAAACCCTGTAAAGGAAGTCTGATGAATCAGCAAAGCGTAATTATAGGTGGCAGCCTCCTTCACCTGTTTGTCGAACGAAGTCTTCGCCGCCGACTCGAAAGCCATGCGTGCATTGTTTTTATCGTTCAGCTTCAGGTAAGACTGACCCAGGTACAGGTAGGCATTCTGTGTAAGAGCATCCTGTTCGCGAACTGTTTGTCCGAAACAGTCCACCGCACTGTTAAAACTCCCTTTATTAAAATAGCAGACACCTAAAATGTACAAATCGCCACGAAGGGGCGCATCGGTATCCGAAACATACTTGCTCAGGTTGGCAATGGCCTTGTCCTGATTTCCCTGGTGGTAATATGAATTACCCAAAATACGTCGAACTTCCGCATTGTTTTCGCTGTGAGGATAATTCTTCAGCAAAGCCTCTCCTTCAGCAATGGTTCTGTCGTATTTTTTCTGGATGAAATAAATCTGAGCCGTATAATAGGAAGATTGCAAAGCATATTCGGGTTTATCCTTCAAACGATCGAATTCCACCAACGCATTGTTGTACTTTCCCGTGGCATAGTCGATATAAGCAACGTAATAGGCACCGGCATCGTTGTATTTTGTTCCAATCTGCTTCAGGCGGGTAAAGTACCCTCTCGCCTTGTCCATTTCGCCGGTCTGCAGCAGCGAATAGGCATATCTGAAACTATACGTTTCCTGTTGAGACGGACTAAGCATCTCGATGGTAGACTGATTAAACCAGAATACCGCTTTTTCAAATTCTTTATGGTCGAAGTGAGCCGAAGCAATCAAAAAATGGATTTCATCGCTATGACGCGTATCCGGATATTTATCCATAAATTCCTTCAACACCTCCGATGCATTCTCCTTGCCTTGTTCAAAAGCCACACAAGCAAGCATATAATCGGACTCCTGGATAAGGTCGGCATCCGTAGATTGCTTTTTGAATGCCTCAAGTTTATCTGTACACCCCGGATAGTTCCTTAAAACAAACATCTCCTTTCCTTCAACAAAAAGTCGTTCGGGCGACTCAAACTGATGAGATCGTTGCCCGGTGGCCGCATGAGAGCCTACAACTAAACACAGTGGAATTAGTATTCTTTTCATCACTCCTTTGCTTTTTGGTCAGGCACAGGATTGTGCCTGAATGTTCTGATAGGCAAAGATAGAGAATAGGCTCCAAATAAAAAACTATGA
Source organism: Macellibacteroides sp. (assembly GCF_050251695.1). Classification (NCBI taxonomy): domain Bacteria; kingdom Pseudomonadati; phylum Bacteroidota; class Bacteroidia; order Bacteroidales; family Porphyromonadaceae; genus Macellibacteroides; species Macellibacteroides sp. The sequence goes on along the minus strand of NZ_JBFWMI010000001.1, from coordinate 80,455 downwards.
GGTTTGTAAAAAGAATTAATTCTCTTTACAATATCTAACAACTCCCTCTTTTACAGATGTCAGTCCGAACAAGCTGGCATCCACCTCATGCAGCTTCAACACAACAATTTCCGAAGCATCGTCTGCCGCAATTAGTCCGTCGAAAGTAGTTGCATAACACTCAAAAAAAAGATCTTCCGTATGCACTTCAAATCCCGAGTAAAGATAAATATTGGGTATGGAGAACAGATACCTGCTTGATTTTACGTTTAATCCGGTCTCTTCTTTCACCTCACGGCGGACAGCCTCTTCGGCCGATTCATGCAGATCTACAAAACCGCCGGGTAAATCGAGCGTTCCTTTAGCCGGATCTTTTGCCCGTCTTACCACAAGCAACTCACCAACCTCATTACGGATAAAGCAGGCTACCGCAGCCGATGGATTAAAGTAATAGACAAATCCGCAGGAAGAGCAACGTTTGGATTTTTCATTATTGACGGCAAACCCGTCCGATCCACATTTGGGACAATATTTAAATTGATGTAAAGGATGCATAAACTCTTTTTTTACAAAGATAGAAAGACTAATTCACTATTTACTGTTAAACCACTTTTTGACAGGAATATCGTAACCGGCCCCTTGCATATAATTATAGGTAGCCAGATTCAGTCCCTTTCCATAAAAATCCAGATCGATTTCCTGAGATGTGGTGAAAGGGATCTCGTTGTTGGCAAATGGGGCTAAAGGCTGGTCAACATGCTTTGCCCCGACGCTCTCCGGACAGATTCCTGAGGGACTGTGGATTGTCATCGCATAACGATGCCAGAAGGCCGATTGAATCCATCCGTTGGCAAACAGATTGCGCACCACCTCGAGGGAGTCTATTGTCTCACGGGCCGTTTCGGTAGGGAATCCATACATCAGATACGCGTGAGTCATTATTCCGGCTTCGGTAAAGTTACGCATACTCTCGCTGGCACTTTCCACTGTAATCCCTTTGTTTATCATTTTGAGGATGCGCGGAGAAGCAACCTCAAGACCTCCTGAAATGGCTATGCAACCCGATTGAGCCAGTAAGTAACAGAGTTCGGGAGTATAAGATTTCTCGAATCGCACGTTGGTCCAGTAAGATACGGTTAACTTCCTGCGAATAATCTCTTCAGCCAATTTACGAAGTAAAGCAGGAGGTGCAGCCTCGTCTACGAAGTGGAAACCCGTTTGTCCTGTTTGAGCAATCACAGCCTCCATCCGGTCTACAATCAGCTCAACCGGAGCCTGATCAAAACGTTTCACGTAATCCAGCGCCCCGTCACAAAAAGCACATTTACCCCAATAGCAGCCGTGGGCCAGCATCAGCTTATTCCATTTTCCATTGCTCCATAAAGCATGCATCGGATTGGTAAGCTCAATCATATTGATATAATTATTCTGCAGCAATCCCTCGTAGCTGGGTGTACCCGATTCGGCAAAAGGAATATTCTCCTTACTGTCGAAGTTCACCCTTATAATCGCGCCCGCATCATCTCTATACAGCGTGCGGATCAATTCGCCCCCATCCATAATCCGCAACAAAGGCGATTCTCCGTCGTCAAAAACAAGATAGTCTATAAAATCAAAAAGAGCCGGATCTGTCAGACTTCTCAGCTCCGTATTTACATAACCGCCCCCCATCACAATCTTCACCTGCGGAAAATTCTGCCGGATCCATTGGGCGCAACGAAGTGCACTATACAAATTCCCGGGAAAGGGAACGGAGAAACCCACAAGATCAGGCTTACACAAAGCCATACGTTGAGAGAAGATATCCAACATCAACGTATCAATCAAGGTATGCGGTTTCTGCAATTCGTTTTGCAAGGGTCTAAATTCGGGTAAACGCAGGCATAGCGATTCGGCATATCGGATTAACTCAAAATGAGGGTCGATGGTCGAATTTATAAAGTCACACAAATCCTTCAAAAATAGCGTACAAAGATGCGTCGCCCTGTCGTAATTTCCTATTAAGCCAAATCCCCATTCCAGATCTTCATCCGATGGTAAGCGTTTACTCTCCGGCCAGAATGTAAGCTCGCAAAACCGTTGTGCCAATGTTGCATCCTTACCTCCCAGAAAACGCATCACCGGGTCGATGGTCCGGATATAAAAATCGGCCTGTTGCAAAATGATTCGATTCGCCTTAGACAACCGGCTATATTGAGACGCCACTTCGAATATCCGTTTCAGCATTGTTCCGGTAAACAGCCGTCCGATAAGTTCTATGCCAAGATCCATCTGTTCTGCATCGTGATTCCTTGAATGCAGGAACCCTAACAGATGACAGGTTGCAGGATAGGGAGTATTTAATTGCGTAAGCGGAGGAGTTACAAGAAGCGCTTTCATTTGATATGACTTTTCTGATCTGGAAATTTTGTTATACTACAGGAGATTAAAATAAAAAAGGCAGAGAAGATACAATCCGGTAACTTCCCCACCTTTTATATGCTGGAATGACTTATCAATATTCTTTCACTTCCCAACCCAGTGCGCTGGCACCTAATACGGCAGCATCACTTTCTTTTAGCTGAGAGAATAATAATTTTGTCTTGCCTTCAAAAACTTTCAGCATGTTCTTATCCATCGAACGTTTGATCGGATTCATGATCAGATCGCCTGCTTTGGTAAGACCACCGAAAAGAATAATAGCTTCAGGACTTGAGAATGCCACGAAATCGGCAAATGCCTCTCCCAACATAGCTCCTGTAGTCTCGAAAATCTCAATTGCCAGCTTGTCATTCTTCATGGCTGCATCATAAACATCCTTTGAAGTCAGTTCGTCTGGATCAATTTCACGCAATACACTTTCGTCCTTACGAATCTCGAGGTATTCGCGTGCAGTACGTGCAACACCAGTAGCCGAAGTATAGGCTTCAAGACATCCCTGTCTGCCACAACCACACATTCTGCCATTGTTACGACGCATAATAACGTGACCAAGTTCGCCGGCAAAACCGTCGTGACCATAAACCAGGTTACCGTTGATTACGATACCACTGCCCACTCCTGTTCCGAGTGTAATCACAATGAAATCTTTCATACCACGTGCAACACCGTAAGTCATCTCGCCAATTGCCGCTGCATTCGCATCGTTAGTAAGAGCCACAGGAATTCCACCAAGCTTTTCGCTGATCAACTGAGCCAATGGAATTTTACCCTTCCAGGGAAGATTTGGTGCAAACTCAATACAACCGTTAAAATAGTTACCGTTGGGAGCACCAACACCAACACCTTTGATCTTATCGTGACCGCCAGCCTGGTTGATAACCATTTCAAGGCCCTTAGCAAGTTCTGCCACGTAATCGTTTACATCGGCATACTTACCTGTTTTAATTGAACCACTGTACAAGATTGTACCTCTTGCATCCACAACGCCAAACACAGAATTGGTTCCACCAATATCTATACCTACCACATAAGGTTTTTCCATGATCTAATTTTTATGATTAATAATGAATTTAGGGAAGCAAATATAAGATGAATATATAAAACCATCAACGCTTTATCTACTAAAAAAGTAGAAACAGATGATATTTCTGCTAAAAGGCAATTAAGAAGTTATAAAATATTTACTACAAACAATGCTATTCATCGGGAAATTGATATTCGCATAAAGCAAGAAATACAACATTAGTCCAACGGATTCAGCCTAATTAGCTACTCATTCAAATCGCAATGAGACAAATTCAAATAACATACTAATTCTATACTATTTTCACTAGGGTAAAATTAAAAAAAACTGTTCCTCTGTATAGGGATGATTGATTGGCTATAATTTATCTTATAAAATTTGGCCAAGCAAAAAAAACATTCAACTTAAATCTATTATTGATCTATATAAATCTTTTTCTAATGAAAAGCATTAGTTTCTTACAAATCTTGACTTATGTATTTAATCAGCAAACAATGTATAGTGAGATTCTACTCCTTATAACTGGTATGAAAAAATATAAATTACTGATAATTAGTATTGAATGCATCTTTTTTATATCATGTAAAGAGGTACATCAAGACCCTTTACCTGTGAACACAAAAGGGTGCAAAGAAATGGTAGAAATTAATATTGATTTAGATAAAAACAGCTTTCCTTATGACAGTCTGATGGCCTTCGTAAAATTTGTCAAATTAGAAACTACTGGGAATAATTTGATTGGCTCAATTTCTCAGATATTATTTTCACAAAATAAAATTATAATAGTAGACTGGGAAGTATCTAAATCCATTACAGTATATGACGAATCGGGCAGATTCCTAAACAAAATAGGTGCATTAGGACAAGGTCCAGAAGAGTATGTTTTTCTGAGACATGTTGCATTGACTCCCGACAAATCAATGGTAGTTGTTCTTGATATGGGTAGTAGGTCTATGAAATATTACAGCATTGATGGTCGCTTTATAAAATCAGAAAAAACTCCTTTTTGGTTCAGCCACTGCGAATTTATTACTGATAACATAGTAGCGGGTGAGTACAATGGCGGAAATTTACTCCCAGGGCATAATAATCAATATAAACCGCAGCTTGTAACCACTACTTTACAAAAAAAAGTTTGTAATTCTGGTTTCCAGAGCTATTATAGTAAAAACTTTGCTGCCACGACTTTAATGCCTCTACGTAAATTTGAAGAGGAGGTATTTTATTCACCTCCTTTTTCTGATACGATTTTTCAAGTAACTCAAAGCAGATTACAGGCTAGGTATCATCTTAAAATACAAGATACGACTCCATTCGTTATTGATGAAAATACAACGAAAAAATCTTGGGATGAGTACATAAATAAGAATCCTTTCTTTAATGGAGATATTATTGAATTGAAGGATGCTGCTATATTTCATATTTTTGAACCTCATTTAAAATGGCTTAGATTCGCTATTTATTCTAAAAAGAAAAAGCAAGTATTTACCTGTGATGGAACTCTACATAGTCCTTTTTTTTACTTATTTGATGCTCCTAAGGCTAGATACAAAGAAAATATGGTGGTCATTGACACACGTGCGACTTTTATACTAGAAGGAAAACACGCTTTTTATCAACTTGGAGAGAAGAGTTTAATTGACAATCTATATCATGATTTAACAGAAGACAGCAATCCGGTCTTATTTTTTTACAAAATAAAAGTTTAAAGATATGCAAAAGATTACGGTAATTATTTTATGTATAGTTAATATCTTACTTTCCATTCTATGTTATTCGGTATTCAAAAAAGGGAATCAAAGAAATAATGCTGAGTTTTAGTCAGTCAACTGTAACATAATATTTAATAAGAAAATATCGAATATAGAAATAAATTTTAGAATTAACCTAATTATGTATCACATGAAAATATACTGTTTATGGCTTGCATTCTTGTATTGTATATGCCTGTTCTCTTGTAAAGAATTCCACAAAGAATCTTCTATGCAGGCAAAAACAGAAGAAAGCAAGATGCTAGAGCTTGATATTGACTTAGACAAAAACACGTTACCTTTCGATAGTTTAATGGATTTTGTCTCATTTGTAAAACTTGAAACTACAGGAGAGAATCTCGTTGGGGCGATATCGCAGATTTTGTTTGTAAACAATAAAATTATTGTTGTTGATTTTGATGTTTCCAAAACGATTACGGTGTATGACGAATCGGGAAAATACCTGAACAATATAGGCAAATTAGGTCAAGGTCCGGGAGAATACGCATATTTAGGACATGTTACATTAACTCCAGATAAGTCCATGGTAGTTGTTGTTGACATGGGAAGCGGATACTTGAAATATTTCGGTTTAGATGGTAATTTTGTTAAATCAAAAAAGACTCCTTTTTGGTTTAGTAGTTGTGAATTTATAACTGATGAGATAATCGCAGGAAATTATGACGGAGGAAATACTCTGTACGGAGAAAATAATAGTCAATATAAACCACAATTGATAATTACAAATTTACAAGGGAATGTTTTTCATTCTGGTTTTAAGAGTTACTACAACAAAAAATTTACGATGTCTACAATGATGCCTCTCCGAAAATTTGAAGATAAAGTCTTTTATTCGCCACCGTTTTCAGACACTATTTATCATTTAACTCAAAAAGGAATCCACCCTGAATATCATTTGAATATGAATAGAACAAAACCTCTGATTATTAATGCTGATATGACTAACGAATATTACCATGAATATACGGAAAATAATCCTATGTTTAATGGCGAAATAATAGAGTTAAAGGATGTAACCATGATTAATATTTCAGAGCGTTACAAAAATTGGTCTAGGTTTATTATTTATTCAAAAAAACAGGATAAAATTTTTAGCTGTACGGGGACTTTAAGTAATCCGTTTTTTCGCATTTTTAGTGTACCTAAAGCTCGTTACAAAGATGACATGATTGTTGTAGACGAAAGGGCCTCAAATATAATTGCAAATAGGAATATTTTCTATCAACTTGGAGAGAAGAATATAGTTGATAAATTATTTAAAGATTTAACAGAAGACAACAATCCCGTCTTATTTTTTTATAAGATAAAGGTATAGTATAAAATATAAGTACTACCAATTTATTTAATTTACGATTATTCGCTTTATAACTTATTGACTTAATTCTACTTGATGTGATAATTTATTTCCAATAAAAGACAAGAATCATAGAATTCATGGACAATTTGGATGCATATTCCTCTACACTATTTCAAATAAAATAGTTAAATTTATTTAATTAGCAGTACTATGTGATACAAGGTATTCAGTCAGTGCATATATTTGTGCAATAAAAAAAAGTGTTTGAGTTCTGTAACTTATCTTAAAAACCATACGTCTTATAAATAAAAGTACTTTACAACTATGATTCATCTTGACGGAATTAACAAAACGTATCATAACGGTGCACCTTTACATGTATTAAAAGGGATTGACCTTGATATCGATAAGGGAGAAATGGTCTCTATCATGGGGGCTTCCGGATCGGGCAAGTCTACCCTTCTTAATATATTGGGAATATTAGACACCTACGATACGGGCAAATACATGCTGAACAATCAGCTGATCCAGAATTTAAGTGAAACTCGTGCAGCCGAGCTTCGTAATCAGATGATTGGATTCATTTTTCAATCTTTCAATCTCATATCATTTAAAAATGCCATGGAGAATGTAGCACTACCCCTTTATTACCAAGGTATGAAAAGGAAAAAAAGGAATGCGCTGGCAATGGAATACCTTGATATGGTAGGGTTACGCGACTGGGCAGATCATATGCCGAACGAGATGTCCGGTGGGCAAAAGCAACGTGTTGCCATAGCCCGCGCGCTGATTGCCAAACCACAGATTATTTTGGCCGATGAGCCTACCGGTGCGCTGGACAGTCACACTACACTCGAAGTGATGGAGCTGCTTCGCAATGTAAACCAGGAAGGAATGACCATGATTATTGTTACCCACGAACAATCGGTAGCCGATGTAACTAAAAAAATCATTCGTTTGCGCGACGGACAGATTGAATCCATAGAAAACGGAAAAGGCCATGTTTGATTTCGACAATTTCAGAGAGATTTTCAGTACAATCAAGAAGAATAAGCTTCGTACTTTTCTTACCGGATTCTCCGTGTCATGGGGAATCTTTATGCTGATTGTGCTGCTTGGTGCAGGAAACGGCTTACGCAACGGCGTAATGTACAATTTCCGCAACATGGCTATGAACAAGATCGAGGTTTGGCCACGCTTTACATCAAAGCCATACAAAGGTTTGCAAAGCAACCGCCAGATAAGCTTCAAGGAAGACGATTATGTGGCTCTTAACCGCGAACACTCTGAAGTGGACCTTAAATCGGCCACCATCAATCATGGAGACACCCTGTTTTACGGGAAGGAGTTTAACAACTGTAACCTGAACGGCGTTTTCCCCGATTATGCCAAAATCAACTTTGTAGAGATGCTGGTTGGTAAAGGACGGTTTATCAACAACCTCGACATAGTGGAAAAACGTAAAGTGATTGTAATTAGTCCCCGTATCGAAGAAATCCTGTTTAAGAAGGAAAGCGGACTAGGCAAATACGTTAAAGCAGGTACAGTGATGTATCAGGTGGTTGGTGTTTATAAAGATGACAATAAAAGCAACGATGCTCCTTGCTATATCCCGTTCTCAACCGGACAATCCCTGTATAATGCAGGTTATGGTTTAAATCAGCTTTCGTTTACAGTGGTTGGAGTGAATACCGAAGACGAAACAACGGCATTCGAAGATCGTTTCCGTCAGCGTATGGGAAGACGGCATCAGTTCGACCCTACTGATAAAAGTGCCATCGGTATGTGGAACACAGCCAACGAGTTCAGGATGTTCAATAGTATGATGAACGGAATTATCTTCTTTGTCTGGATTGTTGGTATCGGAACCCTCATTGCAGGTATTGTAGGCGTAAGTAACATCATGCTGATCAGCGTACGCGAACGGACCAAAGAGTTCGGTATACGTAAAGCTGTAGGGGCATCTCCCATCTCGATCCTGAAACTGGTTATTTTCGAATCAATCCTCATAACGGCCATCTTCGGATACGTTGGAATGATTTCGGGAATCGGGCTTACCGAGCTTATCAACTATGGCATGCAGGCTTCCGGCGCAGGTGAAGCCGCCGGACAAGACGATATTTCTATGTTCAGGGACCCTACCGTTAGTCTTACCATCGCATTGATATCCACAGGAGTACTGATCCTTGCGGGTGTGTTGGCCGGCTATTTCCCTGCACGAAAAGCAGTTAAAATCACAGCCATTGAAGCGATGCGAGCCGAATAATTCATATAAAACAGAAAAGAAATATGTTTGATATAGACAGATGGCAAGAAATTTGGGTTACCATCACCCGTAACAAAACAAGAAGTCTTCTTACCTGTTTTGGCGTTTTCTGGGGTATTCTGATGCTTGTATTGCTGCTGGGATCGGGAACGGGATTAAAAAACGGCATGATGCAAGGGGTAAAAGGATTTGCCACCAACTCGGTGTTCGTATTCTCAAACCAGACCAGCGAACCATACAAAGGCTTTAACAAAGGCCGTTCGTGGAACATGCGCAACAGAGATGTGGAGAGTATCCGCAAAAATGTAAAGGGAATCGAAGCGATCTCGCCGGTTATCTGGGGTAACAGATCGGACAAGAACGTGGCCTACGGCCAGGTTTCGGGCACATACAATGTAAAAGGAATCTATCCCGATTACTTTAAGATTGAAAGTCAGGACATCTTCTTCGGCCGTTTGCTGAACGACATCGACCATAACAGCCGCAGAAAGGTTTGCAATATCGGGAAAAAAGTGTGCGATGAACTATTTAAGGGACAAGACCCCTGCGGAAAGTTTATCCGGGTAAACGGACTATACTACCAGATTGTAGGTGTAATAAAAGGCAAGGCCTCCGGACTAAACCTGGGGGGACGTTCTGAAGAGAGTATTTACCTGCCCTTCTCCACCATGCAGCAAACCCTGAACCAGGGCGATATACTTCACCTGTTGTGCTTCAGCGCCTATGCAGGTCAGTCGGTCGAACCCATTATTGAAGATGTAAGAAAGATATTGAGTGCTCAGAATGAGATTGCACCAAACGATCCGCAAGCCATTCAGTTTGTAAATATCGCCAAGCAGTTCGAGACATTCAACATGCTGTTTATCGGGATCGACTTCCTGGTTTGGCTGGTTGGTATGGGTACGTTGCTGGCAGGTGTAATCGGCATCAGTAACATTATGATGGTGACTGTAAAAGAGCGTACCAAAGAAATAGGAGTAAGACGTGCCCTGGGAGCCAAACCCTACAATATCATTTCGCAGGTTATGAGCGAAAGTCTTGCACTTACAGCCATGGCTGGATTGCTCGGACTCAGTTTCGGGGTATTCATCCTGGATATCATCAATAAAGCCATGTCCACGCAGGAGGTTACCCGAGAGACATTCTTTATTAATCCGGGAGTAGATATAGACACAGCCGTGTATGCCACAATCGTACTGCTGATAAGCGGTATGGTTGCCGGATTGATCCCGGCGTGGCGGGCCATGCAGATTAAGGCAATAGATGCCATCAGAGAAGAATAATAAATTAAGATTAATACAATAAAAATAATAAACAAAGATTATGAAAAGCATCAACGTGAAAAAGATTTTACGCACTTTCTTACTCGTGTTGGTAGGAGTAGCCGTTCTCAGTACTTTCTATTTCTTGTGGAAAAAATCACAACCGGTAATCACCCAATATGAAATCGTGACCCCTAAACTAGACACGGTTGTAACTAAAACTGTAGCAACCGGAAATGTGGAACCTCGTTTCGAAGTACTTATCAAACCGCAGATCAGCGGTATCGTGGCCGAGCTTAACAAAGAGGCCGGACAGATGGTAAAAGAGGGCGAGATTATTGCAAAAATCAAGGTTATACCGGAAATGGTTCAGCTTAACAGTGCCGAATCACGCGTTAAAGTTGCGCAAATTACGCTGTCGCAGATTGAAGAGACCTATAAAAGAGACAAACAACTACATACCCAGGGTGTAATTGCCAGAGAAGATTTCGAATTGTCTGAAGCCAACTACAAGAAAGCGAAGGAAGAGGCACAGAACGCACAAGATGCTTTGGAGATTATACGCGACGGTATTGCCAAGAATTCGAAAGTAGCCAGTACAACACTTGTTCGCAGTACCATTACAGGTATGATTCTGGATGTGCCCATCAAGGTTGGTAACTCTGTAATCCAGTCCAACAACTTTAACGATGGAACAACCATTGCATCGGTAGCCAACATGAACGACATGATCTTTAAGGGAACCGTAGATGAGACCGAAATTGGCCGTATACACGAAGGAATGCCTATCCGGTTGACGGTTGGAGCAATGGAAAGCCGGGTATTTGATGCTATGCTGGAATATGTATCTCCTAAAGGCGTAGAGAAAAACGGAGCCATCTTATTTGAGATAAAGGCTGCCGTATCAATCCCGGGGGATGCATTTATCCGTGCAGGATATAGTGCAAATGCCGAAATCGTACTTAAAAAGTCAGAAAACGTAATAACCGTACCCGAAAGCACTGTAGAATTCAGCGGTGATTCAGCCTTTGTACAGGTTGTAAAACAGGAAAAACCTGAGCAGGTGTTCGAAAAGAAGTATGTAAAAGTAGGATTAAGTGACGGTATTAAGATTGAAATTACGGAAGGTCTTACCGTTAAAAGCAAAATTCGTGGTGCTGCCATCGAGCCTAACAAGAAATAATCTAATAACGACTTAAGATGAATAAATTCAAATTATACCTGCCTGCACTCCTCCTATGCTGGAGTGCGCAGGCACAGGAACCAGCTAAGAAATGGTCGCTCGAGGAGTGTATAAACTACGCCATCGAGCACAACATTGATCTTAAACAAAAGGTACAAGATCAGGAAAGCAAAAAAGTAGACCTCAGTACGAGCAAGAATAGCTGGCTGCCCAACCTGAATGCCGGTGTGGGACAGAACTTCGACTTTGGCCGTTCGCCATCCAAAACGGGTGTGATTGTTGATCAGAACTCGGCCAACTCCTCTTTTTACCTGCAGACATCCATGCCTGTGTTTGACGGATTCAAGATTTCGAACGATATCAAAGCCAGAAAACTCGATTTGATGGCTTCTACCGAAAATCTGAATAAAGCCAAAGAAGACCTGGCCATCAACGTGGCTTCTTATTTTGTTGAAGCCTTGTATAATAAAGAACTGCTCACGGTAGCCGAGTTGCAGGTTGCACTAACCAGCGAACAGGTTACACGTACCGATGCCCTTGTAAAGGCAGGCAAGGTTCCTATGTCGCAGTTGTACGACATAAAAGCTCAGCTGGCTAAAGATGTAGTTTCGCTTACCGAATCCAGAAACAATGTGAATCTTTCGCTGTTGAACCTGGCGCAGATGCTTGAACTGGAGCGTAGCGGACAATCGTTCGACATCAGCGTTCCGGTTGTGGAAGATGCTATTGAGAAATATATGAACAGCATACTGCCTCCGGACATGGTGTACAATAATGCAGTTGCCGTAAAGCCGCAGATTAAGGAGCAGGAATACCTTTTGGAAAGTCAAAAGAAAATGCTGCAGGTGGCAAAATCAGGCTATCTGCCCAAGTTGGACTTTAACGCAAGCTACAGCAACGGATACTATCACTACTCGGGAGGAAACGATATTGTAAACACTCCGTTTAGCGATCAGATCAAACAAAACGAACGTAAGACCATCGGTTTCAGTTTAAGTATTCCAATCTTCAACCGTTTCCAGGTGCGCAACAGCGTACGTAGTAACAAGATTGCGATTTTGAACCGCGAACTGATGATGGAAAGTTCAAAGAAAACACTCTATAAAGAGATACAGCAGGCCTATTTTAATGCTACTGCAGCACAAGAAAAGTACAAAGCAGCGGATAAATCGGTGCTTGCCAGCAAAGAGGCCTTTGGCTATGCAGAAGATAAATACAACGCAGGTAAAAGTACGGTTTACGAATATAGTGAAGCCAAAACAAAATACTCGCAAAGTTTGTCTGAACAGATCCAGGCCAAATACAACTATATTTTCAGAGCCAAAATTCTGGATTTCTACAACGGCGTTCCAATCAAACTTTAGCTTACTATACACAACACACTCTAGCAAAAAAAGGGCTGCTCCAAACGGGCAGCCCTTTCATTTTGATGTATATCTTACAAAGATTAATCAACGTTTAATGTAACACGGCTGAATGCAAGAATTGTAAGTGTTTTACTTTGCTGACGAAGGTATTCTTCAATTGAGATCTTAGAATCCTTGATAAATTCCTGCTGAAGCAATGTATTTTCCTTGTAATACTTCTGCAAAGCACCCTGAGCGATACGATCCAACAGATTTTCTGGTTTGCCTGACTGACGAGCTTTGTCGCGGGCAATTTCCATTTCTGTATCGATAACATTCTGAGGAACCTCTTCTGCACGTACAGCAACCGGATTCATAGCAGCAACCTGCATAGCTACGTCGCGGGCAACTGTGTGATCAACTGCTTCGTTGAATGCAACAATAGTAGCCAATTTGTTTCCCGGGTGGATATAAGATACAGAGCTTGCACCATTTACGAACTGATAGAAACCTAATTCCATCTTTTCGCCAGTTACACCAACACGGTCGGTGATGTGTTCCTGAATAGCGCGGCCATCAGCCAAAGGAGAAGCCAACAAAGCCTCTACAGTTTCTGGTTTAACGCTCATAGCTACGTTCAGGATATCCTGAGTAAGGGCAACAAACTGTTCGTTCTTAGCCACAAAGTCGGTTTCGCATTTCAAAGCTACAATTGCAGCAAATCCAGCGTTTTCGGCTGCCAGTACACAACCTTCAGAAGCTTCGCGATCTGAACGTTTTGCGGCAACAGCCTGACCTTTTTTACGGATAATTTCCATTGCTTTATCGAAATCATTTCCAGCTTCTTCCAAAGCCTTCTTGCAATCCATCATTCCCGCTCCGCTCATTTTGCGAAGGTGAGAAATATCAGCCATTGTAACTGCCATAGTTTTATATTTTTATTGGTATGTAATCTTCTGATTTATAAAAAAAACAATGTGTCAACTTGCAGATTAACGAAGCGATTCATTAAGCGGCAGGACTGACACATTGTAGTATTGATGATATATTATTCTTCTATATCCTTAACGAACTTTCCAACAACGCGTGCATTCAATGCTTCTTCGTCTTCTTTTCTTGTTCTCTTAACACCAGCTTTAGCTTTGCGTTCTCTTTTAGGAGCAGCTTCGCCTTCACCTGCAGCTTCAGTGTCAATCTTTTCAGCTTTACGTTCCTGCAAACCTTCGTTCATAGCCTCGCAAATTGCACCCAGAATAACTTCTACAGATTTTGTAGCATCATCGTTAGCAGGGATTACGAAGTCGATGTTGTTAGGGTTAGAGTTAGTATCCACCATAGCGAATACCGGAATACCCAAACGGTTTGCTTCACGTACAGCAATATGTTCTTTCATTACGTCTACAACGAACAAAGCAGAAGGAAGACGAGTTAAGTCTGCGATAGAACCTAAAGTCTTTTCCAATTTTGCACGCTGACGAGTGATCTGAAGTTTTTCTCTTTTTGAAAGATTATCAAATGTACCGTCCTTTGTCATTTTATCGATCGTAGTCATCTTTTTGATGGCTTTACGAATTGTTGGGAAGTTGGTAAGCATACCACCAGCCCATCTTTCGATAACGTAAGGCATACCTACAGAAGCAGCCTTATCAGCAACGGTTTGTTTAGCTTGTTTTTTGGTAGCAACGAAAAGCACTTTCTTGCCGGCTTTAGCCATCTGTTTCAAGATTTCTGCAGCTTCGTCTACTTTAGCAACTGTTTTATATAAGTCAATGATATGAATACCATTGCGCTCCATGAAAATATAAGGAGCCATAGCGGGGTTCCACTTTCTTTTTAAGTGTCCGAAGTGAACTCCGGCTTCTAATAACTGATCAAAATTAACTCTTGACATTGTTTTGTTTTTAAAATCGTTTACATTCTGTTTAACACACAATCGTCAGGTAGTTCTCCGGCAAATCATCATGCAAAAGAAATCCCAACAATTTAGATACTAAACGCTTCTTACTTGCAAGAAACTCACAAATAACATTAACGTTTGCTGAACTGGAATCTCTTGCGTGCTTTTGGTTGACCTGGTTTTTTACGTTCAACCGAACGAGGATCGCGGGTAACGAAGCCTTCAGCTCTTAAAGCAGACTTGTCTTCCGGATTGATCTTGATCAACGCGCGGGCAATTGCCAAACGAGCTGCTTCAGACTGACCTTTGAAACCACCTCCGTCAAGATTAATCTTAATGTCGTATTGTTCAGCAACATTCAATTTTGCCAAAGGCTGCTTAACAATAAACTGAAGAATTGTTGAAGGGAAGTAAGTTGTAAGATCACGTTTGTTGATTGTAATCTTTCCTGTTCCTTCGCTAACGAATACGCGAGCAACTGCAGCTTTACGTCTTCCTATTGCATTTACTACTTCCATACTAGTTATTTAAGTGAGTTTATATCAATTTCTTTAGGCTGTTGAGCTTCGTGCTTGTGCTCAGTGCCTGCATACACGTACATGTTGCCAAGCAATTTCGCACCCAGACGATTCTTTGGCAGCATACCCTTCACTACTTTTTCGAACAAACGACGTTCGCCCTTCTTCATCAATGAAGCAGGAGTATATTCGATTTGTCCACCTGGATAACCAGTGTATCTCAGATAAACACGGTCGTTCCACTTATTTCCGGTAAGAACGACTTTGTCTGCATTGATAATAATTACATTATCACCACAATCAACGTGAGGGGTAAAGTTGGGTTTGTACTTACCACGCAAAAGCTTTGCTACTTTTGCGCAAAGGCGACCCAAAGACTGACCTGTTGCGTCAACAATCACCCATTCTTTGTTTACAGTTGCTTTGTTTGCAGAAATGGTCTTAAAACTTAAAGTATCCACTTGCTTAAAATTAATTTAATTAATAATTCAAAAAACAAATTCTTTTGCATGAGCTCCTTCGGACACATGAAGTAACAACATGCTAAGAATTAAACTCTTAGTACAATTTGATAATAATCGGCTTGCAAAGGTACGGCTTTTCTTTAAATAAAAAAACTTTTGCCTATGTTTTTAACAGACAACTCAAAGCAAATCAAGCCTAACGGAAGAAATAGCCTAGTGAAAAGGTGATATTGTTCTGATAAACGGAAGAGGCTCCCTGAGGTTTTTCGGCCAACCGGTCCAAGGTTCCGCAGGTGGCATGTATGCCAAAGAATACATCTTTATAAATCGCACTTAATCCAACATTTACACCCAGATCGAAGGGCTTGAGGTCATTTTCCTCCGTTTGTCCGAATTTGATATCATAATCGGCCTGTCCGGATTTCATATTCCCGAAAAGAGAATAATTAAAATTCGGTCCAAGAGAAATTCCCAGCTTAGCTTCATTGATAGGAATAGAGTAAACCACATTCAGAGGTACCTGAATGGAATAGTAGTAGCATGAATGGGCGGTAGGCGTTGTACTGTTTTCGAAAGCCTCGTACGAACCTCCCTGGTTTATAAATACAAGCTCCGGCCTTAGTGAAAATCGTTTATACACCGGAACGTCCAGCATTCCAGCCACACTGAAGCCAAAACGGGCTCCCGATACAGGCGACCCATCCACCTTCTGGACAAGAGCGGAAGAACCGATCCCTGCCCTAACCCCGAACGACACCTGTCCGTAAACAGCAGGCACCATCAACATCACCAAACATAGTAGCAGTATCTTTTTCATGTATATGTATTTTCCAATTATTTCTGATAAACAAAGATATGCTTTTTTTATATATCCAAATCAACTATAACGGTTTTTAATATATTTATTGATATCCCTCAAACAGCACATCTTGATTACAACCGGCCTCCATACAGTAAAAGTATGCAGCAATAACCAAAGGACACACGACTTAAACCTTGGTGGGGAAATTCCTGCTAAGACGGGTGTACAACCGGGGTTTTAAACGAGATTTACCCTTCCTGTTTTTACATTTTCCCTTAAGGGATTAACTCCGTTCATGCCATAGATTAGTCGTTTTCATTCCAGACTTTACTCGTCTTCCAACTGAGGGACAATAGTCACACATCTGAGTGATCATTGTCACACAGATGGAGGACAATGATCACTCAGATGAGAGACGAAGAATATACTTTAGGTTAACGACTAATCATCGTTATGAAAAACATTAAGTCCTTAAGGGAAAACCTCTGATTCAGGAATGAAAAACGTTTAAAACTACCGCTTAAGATTAAAGTTGGACTTACGGCGGTACTCAACGGTCTGATTACAGTCTGTCGAACCATACAAGATAGTATCTTGAAAACATTTCCGAGACGCTTTCGCCCCGGAATGACAGATGACAGATGAAACAGATCCGTCACATACCATCTGTCATTTCCAAAAGCCGCTCCCATAAAGGGTTTTGAGCATAAAAATGACAGATGACAGATTGTTTTGACAAAAACTCTTTCCAATGGAGGTTGTAAGACGATTAGATAAGAAATGAAGCAGATTTATCAGTAATTAATCCACAACATTTGCACTAGATTTGCACTAGAATGTAACGTTAAGAGCAATAAAAAGGCATAAATCGGACTTAGAATTTTGCTTGAAGGCATAAAAAAAGCACCTACAATTTAATGTAAGTGCTTAATTTTCAGTTAGTCGGGGTGAGACGATTCGAACGTCCGACCACGCGCCCCCCAGACGCGTACTCTAACCGGGCTGAGCTACACCCCGAGTAATCTTTACGGGTGCAAAAGTAGTGGTTTTTTATTAAATGCCAAAACTTTCGCGGTAAAAATCGAACGACTCAAGTACTTTTTCTTTTGTTACCGATTGATTGATCTGAACCTCACCTACTTGAGAAAGCAGGGTGAAATTAATAATACCTCCTTCATTTTTCTTATCGTGCGTCATAAGCTCGTACAAAGCCTCGTAATCGTCGCAATTAAAGAAAAACGGGGGATAATATTTCTTCAGATAATATACCACCTGCGATAGGTTTTCCATGGGGAAACCACACTTTTTGTAAGACAGATATAGCTCGCTTACCAAACCGGCGGCAACGGCATGTCCGTGCAATACGGGTCTTCCCTTTCTGAAAGATAAACTTTCGTAAGCGTGACCAACGGTATGTCCCAGATTAAGGGCCTTGCGTATGCCCATCTCTTTAGGATCTTCCTCCACAATCCGCTCCTTTACAGCTACAGATTGAGCTACCATCTGATTCAGCAGGGTATAATCTACCCGGTCCAGATCAAATGAGAGGATGGCACGATACGTTTCCATGTTGCTAATTAATGCATGCTTCACCATCTCGGCATAACCCGAAAGCAGGTTGTCCCGGTCTAACGTCTTCAGAAAAGACGAATCGATCAGCACGCACAACGGAGGATAAAAAGAGCCTATCTCATTTTTAAGTCCATTAAAATTTATACCGGTCTTCCCTCCTACTGCGGCATCCACGGAAGCCATCAGTGTAGTTGGCACATTTACAGAATGTATTCCGCGTTTAAATGTAGCAGCCACAAAACCACCCATATCGGTGATCATGCCGCCTCCCACATTTAACAGCAGCGAGTTTCTGGATGCACCTTCGTTGCAAAGGCGCATCCAGATTGCTGTTACCTGTTCAATATTTTTATTGGTATCTCCTGCCTCTACCGTAATGACCGGCGCTCCCTGCAATTGGGGAACCTCCTTCAGCATCGGCAAACAGAGTTCCAATGTATTGGAATCTGTAAGCACGAATAGTTTGTCATACTTTACCGACTGGAGAAAATTCTGTAACTCCGACTGTAAGTTCTTACATATTATTACGTTCTGAGCCGCCATAGTTCTTAATTTAATCCGGCTGCTTCTACAATGGCATTCACTGCATCAGCCAGTCCGTTAACATCCTTTCCTCCGGCTGTAGCATAGTGAGGCTGACCGCCACCACCGCCTTTGATGAATTGAGCTCCCGATTTGATCAGCTTGCTTGCATCAAGTCCTTCGGCAACCAATTCGTCGCTTATCATCACCTGAAGCTGGCATTTAGCACCTTCGTCCACACCGGCAACAAACAGGAATTTACCCTTTACCTCGCCACGGATCTGGAATGCCACATCTTTCATTATTTCGGAACTTCCGCCTCCACGGAATACAATCACCTTTACACCTAGGCTTTCAGTAGCTTCATCGATAAGACGTTTTTTAAGTTCAACAGCCTTTTCTTTCAGGAATTCGCCAACCTGTTTCTTAAGTTCGGAACTTTCATCGATTGTTTTCTTAATAGCCTGTACCAGGTTCGGAATGTTATTCATCATGCCGCGCAACTCGCGGATTAAATCTTGTTGAGCATACAGGTAGTTTTCGGCTCCCTGGGCAGTAACTGCTTCAATACGACGTACGCCGGCTGCAACAGCACCTTCGGATACAATACGAAATGCCCCAATCATTCCGGTGGCCGGGATATGGGTTCCTCCACAAAGCTCCACCGAACTTCCGTACTTAACCACACGCACTTCGTCGCCATACTTTTCGCCAAACAATGCCATAGCTCCCATTTCTCTGGCCTGAGCAATCGGCATGGAACGGTGTTCCTCCAACGAGAAGTTGGAACGGATCTTTTCCGACACCAGCTTTTCAACAGTTCGGATCTCTTCGTCGGTCACCTTCTGGAAATGAGAGAAGTCGAAACGAAGCGACTCCGGAGAAACATTAGATCCTTTTTGTTCAACATGGTCGCCCAACACTTCGCGTAAAGCTTCGTGCAACAGGTGGGTGGCAGAGTGATTACACTCGCACTGGATTCTCTTTTCCGTATTGATTTTAGCGGTGAAGGTTGCCGTAATATCTTTAGGCAATTTAGCTGACAGATGAACCGCCAGGTTGTTTTCGCGCTTTGTATCGATAATATCAAGCTGCTCATCGTCCGAGATAAGCCAGCCTGAATCTCCTACCTGTCCACCCATTTCGGCATAGAAAGGAGTTACATCCAGTACAAGCTGATATAGTTCTTTATTTTTCTGTTTGATTTTACGGTAACGCAAAATCTCGGCATCACATTCAAACTGATCGTAACCAACAAATTTACTGTCGCCTTCCTTCACAATAACCCAGTCGCCTGTTTCGATGGCGGCAGCATTACGTGCACGGTCTTTCTGCTTTTGCATCTCGGCTGTAAATTCGTCGATGTTTACCTCCATCCCGTTTTCGCGAAGAATAAGTTCGGTAAGGTCTAACGGAAAACCAAAGGTATCGTACAGTGTAAAGGCATCCACCCCGCTGATAATGTTCTTGCCGGCAGCTTTAGCCTCATCAATCTTCTTATCCAGCAGACGAATACCGGTTTCCAGCGTACGCAGAAAGGATTCTTCTTCCTCCTTGATTACTTTTTCGATCAGGGTTTTCTGTGCCTGCAACTCTGGATAAGCATCGCCCATCACCTCGATAAGAGTAGGCAGCAGCTGATACATAAATGCTTCGCGACGGCCCAGGAAAGTATAGCCGTAGCGAACGGCACGACGAAGAATACGACGGATTACATAGCCGGCCTTTGCATTGGATGGCAGCTGACCGTCTGTAATTGAGAAAGCGATGGTACGGATATGGTCGGCAATTACACGCATGGCAATATCTTGCTGGTTGTTTTGGCCGTAAGTAACTCCTGCCATCGAAGCGATATGCTGAATAATGGGCTGGAACACATCGGTATCGTAATTCGAAATTTTACCTTGCAAAGCCATACAAAGACGTTCGAAACCCATACCGGTATCAATTACCTTGGCAGGCAACGATTCCAGTGAGCCGTCTGATTTACGGTTGAACTGCATAAATACAAGGTTCCATATTTCAATTACCTGCGGATGACTTTGATTAACCAGTGTCAATCCGTCTACTTCGGCACGTTCGTGGTCCGGACGGATATCAACGTGTATTTCAGAACAGGGACCGCAAGGACCGGTGTCGCCCATTTCCCAGAAATTATCTTTTTTATTTCCGTTGATGATACGGTCTTTAGGCAGGTACTGTTCCCAATAGCCTGCAGCCTCGTTGTCGCGCTCCAGTCCTTCGGAGGCACTTCCTTCAAATACGGTGGCATACAAACGGTTGGGATCCAGCTTAAGTACCTCAACAAGGTATTCCCATGCCCAGTTGATTGCCTCTTTCTTGAAATAATCTCCAAAGGACCAGTTTCCCAACATCTCGAACATGGTGTGGTGGTACGTATCATGTCCTACCTCTTCAAGATCATTATGCTTACCGCTTACGCGAAGACATTTCTGAGAATCCGCGACACGGGGATATTTTATGGGCACATTTCCCAAAATAATATCTTTAAACTGATTCATCCCTGCATTGGTAAACATCAATGTAGGGTCTCCCTTAATTACCATAGGTGCGGAAGGTACAATCTGGTGTTGCTTGGATGCAAAGAACGATTTAAATGATTCCCGGATTTCTTTTGCTGTCAACATAATCAATAATCTGTATTCTAGTGTCGTTAATATTCTGAAAAACAATTTGCAAAAGTACCATAAATTATTATTTTTGCACTTAGTTCACGCAATAAATATTCAATGAAACTATTCAAAAGTCGGAAAACATACTATTTATATAATCCTAATACACTTAATTACGAGCGGGTTTATCCTTCCGCCAAGGATCGCTTTTTTATTGTTCTGCGCCATCTGAGCATTGGTATCGCGATTGGTGTAGGTATATTCTTTATAATGGTATATGCTGTGGAGTCTCCCAGGGAGTCGCTCATGCAAAAGGAGAACAAGCTGCTTCAAACACAATACGAGGTATTATCCCTTCGGCTTAACGAGGCTCTCAGTGTATTGAACGATATTCAGCTTCGGGATGAAAACCTGTACCGCGCAATCTTTCAGACCGAATCGATTCCCGAGTCGGTACGTAAGGCCGGCTTTGGCGGCACCAACCGCTACGAACATCTGCTTACGCTAAGCAACCCGGATCTGGTGGTTTCCACCACTCAAAAGATGGACATGTTAAGCAAACAGCTTTATATCCAGTCCAATTCGCTGGAAGAGCTTATCCATCTGGGTAAAAATCAGGAAGAACGACTGAAGTGTATCCCTGCCATCCAGCCCATATCCAATAAAGACTTACGGCAGACGGCTTCGGGCTACGGGATGCGTATCGACCCGATCTACCGTACTCCCCGTTTCCACTCAGGAATGGACTTTTCCGCTAAAAAGGGAACCGATGTGTATGCTACCGGAAACGGAGTGGTTACCTTTGCTTCATGGAAACAGGGGTATGGCAATTGCCTGGTTATAAAACACGGATTCGGTTACGAGACGCTTTACGGCCATCTGGATAAGTTTAAGGCCCGGGTGGGCCAGAAGGTTACCCGCGGCGAAGTTATCGGTACGGTTGGAAACACGGGTAAGTCTACCGGTCCACATTTACATTACGAGGTTATGGTACGTGGTAAATACGACAATCCTGCCAAGTATTACTTTATGGATCTAACACCCGAAGAATACGACAGGATGATTCAGATTGCAGAAAATCATGGTCAGGTAATGGATTAATAAAACAAAAATGGGACTTAAAAAAGATAAGGATGTCAAGATTTATTCTTCTATCAGCGAGGTAGCTCAGCTCTTTGGGGTAAATGAGTCTACGCTGCGTTTTTGGGAGAAGGAATTTGATATTATCAATCCCAGAAAAACCGCCAAAGGTACCCGCTTCTATACCAAGGAGGATATTGATGCCGTACGGCTGATCTACCACCTTGTAAAGGAAAGAGGACTCACCCTGGCAGGTGCCAAACAAAAACTGAAAGACAACAAAGATACAGTTATCCGGCAGGAAGATATTGTAAACAGACTTAAAGCCATACGCGAAGAGCTGAACAAATTAAAAGAGGCCTTTGATGCGCTTCAGCCCGGCAACGAATAAGCTGTAACAAAAATTGGAGACAATAAATTAGTACGTAAAGGCGAAAATAAGTACATTCGCATCCTATTTATAAAAAGCGACTAACATGGAAGTATCAGGAAAGATTATTGCTATTCTACCCATTCAAGGAGGAACCAGCAAAAGTGGAAATGAGTGGAAAAAGCAGGATTATATCTTGGAAACACATGATCAATACCCCAAGAAGATATGCTTTAACTTGTGGGGAGAGAAGATCGATCAGTATGCCATTCAATCCGGCGAGGAAGTTACCGTCTCTTTTGATATAGAAAGCAGGGAGTTTAATGGTAAATGGTATACCAACATCAACGGATGGAAAGTAGATCGTGCCGATGCTGCCCAGGCTATGCCTGCAGCCGGATACACCCCGGATAACTTTGCCACGGGTGCCGTACCTACCGCTCCCGACTTTGGACCGGTAAATCCGATTGATGATCTGCCTTTCTAAACAATAGGACATAAAGCGGGTCGGCTCTTTTGAAACAAGAACCGGCCCGTTTTATTTTATCCTATTAGTCGGCAATCCTGCCTACTGATTTGATATTTTTAATTTTGGCCAGGGTTACACACATCTTCTGAATATCTTCCACATCGTGTACCTTCATTTTAATCTTGCCTTCAAAAACCCCGTCTTTAGCTTCGATTGTCAGCCGCTGGATATTTACCGAAAATTGCTCCGAGATGGTTTTCGTAATGATATTGAGCACACCGATGGAATCTATTCCTTTTACTTCGAGTGTTGCTTCAAAAGAGGCGTTTTTATGACTGCTCCACTCTGTAGAAAGGATCCGTTCGCCAAAGCTGCTCTTCAGCCGCATGGCAATAGGGCACGAACGTTTGTGTACTACCACATTTCCATCGTCGTTTACAAACCCGAAGGCATCATCGCCCGGAATCGGTTTGCAGCAATCGGCTATCACATAATTCCGTTCAAAAGCCTCCTCCCTCAACACATAGGGTTTTGTTTTGTCGTAAGCAGGTTTCTTGTCGGCCTCGTCGGGCAACGGTTCGGGTGCTTTAACCGGTTTAGGGGTTACGCCCAAAGCCTGCTTTACATATTTGAAAAGAACATTGTCCGTTTTCTCCTTCAACAACTTTTTCACATTGTCGGGCAAGGTTACGTCTCCCTTCTCGACAGCATAAAAGAACTCATCACGTTTGGCAAAACCGAAGTAGACAGACAGCTTTTCTATATTGGCAACAGAAGCTTCCACTTCCGATCGGGTAAGCAGGTTCATTACTTTTGTTTCACCGGCCTTTGCCATCTCCTTACGCGTACGTTTCAATACGGCATCAATCTTGGCACGGGCACGGGCCGTTGTAACGAAGCTGAGCCATTCGGGCTGCGGCTCCTGCGACCGGGAGGTAAGCACCTCTACCTGGTCTCCACTGGTAAGCGGGTGACTCAATGGCACCAACCGGTGGTTTACCTTGGCTCCGATGCAATGGTAGCCGATGTTGCTGTGTAAGGCGTAGGCAAAATCCAGCGCTGTAGCGCCGAGAGGTAATGTCTTGATATCTCCTTTGGGGGTGAAAACAAATATTTCGGACGAGAAAAGATTCAGTTTAATGGTATCGAGGAAGTCGAGTGCATTGGGATCCGGACTTTCCAGAATCTCGGTAATGGTCTGCAGCCACTTATCAAGTTCGGTATCTTCATCCACATTATTCTCTTTGTATTTCCAATGGGCTGCAAATCCTTTTTCGGCTATGTCGTCCATTCTGCGGCTTCGTATCTGCACCTCTACCCATTGTCCGTCGGGCCCCATTACAGTTAGGTGTAGAGCCTGATAACCATTGGCTTTAGGTCTGCTTACCCAGTCGCGGATACGGTCCGGACGAATCCGATAGATATCCGTTATAGCCGAATAAATATCCCAACATTGGTTCTTCTCGTCGATACCCGGAATGGGGTCGAAAATAATCCGTACGGCAAAGATGTCGTATATATCTTCAAACGTCACACCTTTGGATTCCATCTTACACCAAATGGAGTAGACAGACTTTACCCTGTCCCGCATCTCATAGGTAAGCCCCATGGCGCTGAGTTTATTGTTTACAGGTACGGCGAAATGATCATAAAGAGCCCTTCGGGACTCTTCCGTTGCTTTGAGCTTCGCCTTAATAAAGTCGTATTCTTTGGGGTGTTCGTATTTAAAGCTTAGATCTTCTAATTCCGTTTTTATGGTAAAAAGGCCCAGCCGATGGGCAAGGGGGGCATACAGATAGAGTGTTTCGCCGGCAATCTTAAATTGTTTGGCCGGCAACATCGAACCGAGCGTTCTCATATTATGCAGGCGGTCTGCAATCTTGATCAGGATAACACGGATATCGTCACTCATGGTAAGCAGCAGCTTTCTGAAGTTCTCGGCTTGTGCCGATGCCTTCTCTCCAAAGATTCCTCCGGATATCTTGGTGAGTCCGTCCACGATCTGGGCTATTTTCTCGCCAAACATATCGCGGATGTCGTCTACGGTATATTCGGTATCTTCCACCACATCGTGAAGCAGCGCAGAACAAATGGAAGTGGAACCCAATCCCATTTCCCTGCAAACAATACGTGCTACCGCTAAAGGATGAAGGATGTAGGGTTCACCGGAACGTCTTTTCACTCCATTGTGCGCCTGATTAGCAAAATTGAATGCTTTTGTAATACGTTCAACTTTCCTCCTGTGATTGGAATTAAGATAGTCATTCAGAAGGTTAGAAAATTCCTCCTGAATAAGCTGTTCATCTGCTGATAATATATCGTTTGCTTCACTCATATCCACTACCTCCTTTTAATATACTATAGGTACAAATATACAAATATTTGCAAGAAAGTAGCAGTGCTGAGTAAAATAGTTTACACAACAGGGATTTTAAGAACTTGTCCCGGACGGATATCCGAATTAGGCAACCCATTCGTTTCCTGAATTACCTGAGCAGTTACACCCGGGTACTTTTTCGAAATGGTATATAACGAATCTCCCGATTTAACCTTATAGGATATATAATCGCCTGATGCAGCAACCGGTGTTTTTGCAGCGGTCGACTTGGAGGCAGGTTCGGAAGCTGTTTTTTCCGAAGAGGCGGACGACTTATCGGCTAGGCGTACTCCACCGTTATCAATATAAAGAACAAGGCGTCTGCCGCTTACCACTTTGGAAGATTTTAACTTGTTCCACTTACGTACATCCCTCGAGGCTACACCATACAGGTTTGAAATCGTGTAGAGGTTCTCGCCCCTCTTTACTACGTGAGTGATCCGCTCTTTCGTATCCGATTTAGAATCGTTGCCGGAAGCGTCCGGGATGAGATTTGCTAAAAACTCTTCGGCCTTGTACTTGCGGATGGAGTCTTCCATAGTAACAAATGCATAGGCATGAGCTGCTGTAAGTTTTAAGACAGAAGGAGTTGAGCTACCCGGAATGATATCTCTTTTGTATTGGGGATTGAGCGCTTTAAGTTGTCCGATATCTGCACCCAACACATCCGACACCTGTTGCAGATGAATCGTGTTATTTACCATAACCGTATCGGTTGCCAGCGGCAGCGAAGTTTCTATCGCACACAAATTATGGTCGCACGAATAGTTCATGATATAGTTAGCCGCAATAAATAAGGGAACATACGAGCGTGTCTCTTTAGGCAGATAGGGGAAAATCGCCCAGAAGTCGCGTTTGCCGCCCGAACGGCGAATGGCTTTATTTACATTACCCGGACCGCAATTATAAGAGGCAATCACCAAATTCCAGTCACCGTAAATAGCATACATATCTTTAAAGTAGCGACAGGCAGCATCCGTTGCCTTAACCGGATCACGGCGTTCGTCTACCAGGCTGTTAATCTCCAAGCCGTAGCTCTTTCCCGTAGGAAGCATGAACTGCCATAATCCGCAGGCACCCACTCTTGAAAGCGCTACAGGATTTAAGGCCGATTCTACCACCGCCAGATACTTAAGCTCCAACGGCAATCCGTAGGCATCCAGCTTTTGTTCGATCAGCGGAAAATAAAAGTCGGCCATTCCCAACATGTATCGTACCAATCCCCTGCGTCTGCCGGCATAAAGTTCGATACAATTACGCACCACCGGATTGTACGTCATCGGTATAATGCGAGGCAGGCGTTTCAGCCGGTCTACATAAACCGAGTCGGCAAATGAAACATTGAATTCGGAATCCTCACAGAAATCATCTTTCTTTGTAAAATACTGAATATGCCACGTGTTGAGCAGACTGTCTACGTTCGCATCCAGACTCTCGGGTATCAAACCAACTTCTTCCGATATTGAATCTGTCGGCATCGTTTCGTACGTATTAGTCACTTTCTGAGCAAAGGCGACAGAAAGAGACAGGCATATTCCTGACAGTGCAAGCAGATATCGTCTCATATAGTATTAAAATTTTATGCTGCAGTTCAGACCATAGGTCCTCGAACTATAACTAGTTGGCTGCGTCATCACCGGTTCTACACGAAGAGACAAATCAGGTGAAATATCAAAATCAAACAACTGGGCATCTACATAGGCATCAATCATCGTAATGAAATAGACTCCAACAGTGATGATTACACTTAAATCGCGGTACCGGCGGTAATAGTCTTTACTCCGTTTAAGCTGATCTTTGAAGTTGGCATCATTCAGGTAATCATCGGGGTTTGCATTAGCCGGAAGAAAATCGATCCAACTGTTATTCTCGAGAGGCTTTTCACTCATGATCCCTTTATAAGCCTCCAGATAATCCTGGTAATTACGGTTATTCCAGGTTATTGCATATGCACATCCCATAAACGCACCGTAAACCAACGGAAGCTTCCAATACTTACGGTTGTATATTTGTCCCAATCCGGGAAATATCGCCGAATATAAAACCGCCTTTGTGGGATCTGGCTTAAAGGCCGGAAGTTCAGGCAAAGGCAAAGGCAATGAATCTGCAGAAGCCAACACGGCTGCCACCGCCGAGTCCGGAACCACAACCTGTGCCTCTGTAGAATCCGTTCGCACCGTCTGAGCAAAACAATGCCCCGGCAACCACGTGAGCAGCAACAGACCTATACCTACACAAAATCGGACTACATACTGAATCATAGGCATTTTATCGTTTCAACTTATCTAAAAGCATGATCAGCTTTTCAAGTTCATCTTCTGAAGCAAAAGGAATGGTAATTTTCCCTTTACCTTTTTCGTTGCACGAAAGATTGACGCGGGTGTTGAAAAAGCGCGACAGATGATCCTTCAACAGATTATACTCCTCGGGTAGCAACTTCTTTTTAGGCTGTTCATCCTTTGCTTCGGGAACTGCTACTTCGGCGGCATTGCGCACAAGCTCTTCCACCTGGCGGACAGACAATCCATCCTGCAATATCTGTTCGTACAAAGCCAGCTGAATTTCGGGATCCTGTACAGAGATCAGTGCTCTGGCGTGTCCCATATCTATTTTCTTATCCTTGAGTCCCACCTGTATTTCGGCAGGCAGTTTAAGCAGACGAAGGTAGTTTGCGATTGTTGTTCGCTTCTTTCCAACCCGTTCACTCAGTTTCTCCTGGGTAAGTTCGTAATTATCAATTAGCTTTTGATAGGCCAAAGCGATTTCTATGGCATTCAGGTCTTCGCGCTGAATGTTCTCTATCAGGGCCATCTCCACCACATGCTCGTCGGCGGCTGTTTTAATATAAGCGGGTATCTCTTCCAATCCGGCTTTAAGGGAGGCTCTGTAACGGCGCTCACCCGATATGATCATATATCTGTCCGGACCAATTTCTTTCAGGGTGATCGGCTGGATAACACCCAATGAGCGTATAGACGTAGCTAATTCTTCCAATGCCTCTTCTTCAAACATGGAACGTGGCTGGTCCGGATTAGGCTGAATTTTTGATAAAGATATTTCACTGATAGAGGATGATCCTCCCGTTTTCAGGTCTTCCATCGTTATTAAAGCATCCAGTCCGCGTCCGAGTGCCGATCTCTTTATTGCTGCCATATATACTTTTATCTTCTTTTATTTATTCTTATCTATCAGCTCGCGTGCAAGCTGCATATGATTAACTGCACCTCTGGATTCTGCATCGTACAACAATGCCGGAATTCCGTAACTGGGTGCCTCGCTGAGTTTGATGTTACGCTGTATCACCGTAGTGAAGACCAGTTCCCTGAAGTGGCGTTTTACCTCTTCATAGATCTGATTGGCCAGACGAAGTCTCGAATCGTACATGGTAAGAAGGAATCCTTCTATCTCAAGCTGCGGATTAAGCTTCGACTTTATGATTTTAATGGTATTAAGCAATTTGCTGATTCCTTCCAACGCAAAATATTCGCATTGTACGGGGATGATAACAGAGTCTGCTGCCGTAAGGGCATTAACTGTTATTAAGCCGAGAGACGGAGAGCAGTCTATAAGAATAAAATCATACAGCTCTTTTAATGGGAGCAAAAGCTGCTTGAGAATCTTTTCACGCTGATCCAGGTTCAGCATCTCAATCTCCGCTCCTACCAAATCAATATGCGATGGAATTATATCTAAACCTTCAACCTGCGTTTTCGAAATTGCACTCCGCGCATCCACTCCA
The DNA here is from genome assembly GCF_050251695.1 of Macellibacteroides sp. Classification (NCBI taxonomy): domain Bacteria; kingdom Pseudomonadati; phylum Bacteroidota; class Bacteroidia; order Bacteroidales; family Porphyromonadaceae; genus Macellibacteroides; species Macellibacteroides sp. Next base: position 51,462 of record NZ_JBFWMI010000001.1, on the reverse strand, counting down.
TTCACAATACACTCATAAATGGAAACTTCGACACTGCGGATATCAATTCCCAATCCGGACGACGCATTGGCCTGAGGGTCTGCATCTACAACAAGCACCTTTTTTTCAAGAGCAGCCAGCGATGCAGCCAGATTAATGGTCGTTGTGGTCTTACCCACTCCTCCCTTCTGATTTGCTAAAGCGATAATTTTTCCCATAATTTCACGTTTAATTCGGTAGCAAAACTAAACATAAATCACTAATCCAAATCCTGTTAAGGCAAAACAATCACTGGTTTGTTGATAAGTTGCCCGAACTGTTGATAACTTGCAAATATAAACAGAATAAATTAAATATCTGAACGAACACTTGAAGCCGGATCCTTTTTTAGATTACTTTATAATATAATCCTTATTTCGGGGTGGACAGAGATTCGAACATATATCGTGCTGCCCGGTGTGATGCGCCCGGACTTCCGAGCCTGTTTATCACCTCGTCGTAACCTTCCAGCATCGTGTTTCTGTAGGCTTCGACCCGGATGATTTTATTCAGTTCTTCGCGGATTGCCTGGCAGGAGAAGGAATCGGCAAACAATTCCTGTACAACTGTTTTATCAGCAATCAGATTGACCAGCGAAATGTATTTGATATGAAAGAAGTGAGTAAACACAAATCTGACCAGCTTTTTAACGGGTGTTTTATAGCAAACCACCTGAGGAACCCTGAAAAGAGCTGTCTCGAGCGTTGCAGTTCCCGAAGTAACCAAGGCCGCCTTACTTTGCTGCAGCAGCCTGTACGTCTGATCAAAGACTATGCTTGCTTTATGATTTCCAATATATTCTTTATAATATCCGGGGTCTATACCTGGGGCTCCGGCAATTACGTATTGAAATTCCGTGAATCCCGAAACGGCATCCAGCATGGTGGGCAGATTGTCTTTTATCTCCTGTCGCCTGCTTCCTGCCAGAAGAGCGATTACCGGTTTATCCGGTAATTGGTTTTCCCGTATAAACTGGGCAAATGTTTCGTTGGCACAAGTCCGGTTCGCCACAGAGTCGACCGACGGATTACCAACATATGTCACCTTATAATTCAGCTTCCGAAAGAAATCCGGTTCAAAAGGCAGAATACAGAACATCTTGTCTACATACTTTTTAAAGGACTTGATCCGGTATTGTTTCCAGGCCCAAATTTTAGGAGAGATGTAGTAATACACAGGAATGTTCAGAACCGTCTTCACAAACTTGGCTATTTTAAGATTGAATCCCGGATAGTCAATCAATATTACTACATCCGGGTTATAAAGCTTAATATCCTCCTCACAGGTTTTCATATTCCTCAGAATGGTCTTCAGGTTCAGCAGCACGGGTATAAAGCCCATAAATGCCATGTCCCTGTAGTGTTTAACAAGGACTCCCCCCTTGGCCGACATAAGGTCTCCTCCAAAGAAACGGAACTCCGCATGCGGATCTTCCTTCTTTAGTCCGTCCATCAGATTCGATGCGTGCAAATCTCCGGAGGCTTCACCTGCAATCAGATAATATTTCATTGCTCTTCAATCTCCCATTGCTTAAAACGATTCAGGTAAGCATAGTCGGTCACGTCTATCTTGCAGGGGACCAACGAGGCATATCCTGCCTCCAATGCAACGGTGTCGCTATCGTCCTGCACAGGGTGATGATTCTGAAATTCGCCTGTCAGCCAGTAGACCTCTTTACCTGCCGGGCTCTTCATCCGTAAAAACTCTTTCACCCAGCGGCCATCGGCCTGTTTACAGACTTTCATCCCTTTTACTCTTGGAATATTAGGTACATTCAGGTTCAAATAGGTTCCTTTGGGCAGTCCCTCCTTCAAAACCGTACGGGCCAGCTTACGGGCCAGACGGCAGCTTTCGGTAAAATCTGCATCGGGATGTGTATCGGTCAGGGAAACTCCGATGGAGGGTATATTAAAGATACATCCTTCAATTGCGGCCCCCATGGTACCCGAATAATGAACACAGATTGCCATATTGGTTCCATGATTTATACCAGAGACCAACAGGTCGGGTTTCCGATCCAATACTTCGTTCACTGCCAGCTTAACACAGTCTACCGGAGTGCCCGAACAACAGTATTGCGTGAGGCCTTCCTCTTTCTTTACAAGGGTGTAGTGAATAGGAGCCACAGAAGTAATGGCACTTGACATGCCGGAACGTGGTCCGTCCGGAGCAAACACTACAATATCACCTACTGCCCGAAGACAAAATATCAATTCTTTAATTCCTTTTGCCTGAATACCATCGTCGTTTGTGATCAGGATCAAAGGTCTGTCATTCATCATACTTTTATACCTTTCAATTTCGTTGTAAAGGTACAAATTATTTGAGTTCCCTACAAAACAGGAAATCTTTAACATCTTTTTCAATTATTGTTTGCAGCATTTCCGGGCGTCATGCATCTTTATTAGTGTAAATCATAAAGTAACAATATAAAATTGAATTCTATGAAAGCATTTAAAGTATTTGTAATTCTTACCGGTCTGATTTTAACCCCTCTGGTATTTAATTCATGCTTAAGTGACGATGATGATTATTCTTTAGGTAAATTTTGGATATCCATCGCGACTGTCGAGCCGCTTGACAACAATACGTATTCGTTGATCCTGGATGATGGAACGAAGCTTTGGCCTGCTGCTACCAATTATCCGGGTTACGATCCGAAAAATGATCAGCGTGCTCTGGTAAATTACACAATCTTATCGGATTCCATTCAGGGATACGATCATTTTATCAAGGTAAACAGTATCCAAAATATCCTGACTAAACCTATCGCCACTTTAACAGCAGAAAATGATTCTGTTTATGGAAATGATCCGGTTAAAATTATTGACATGTGGGTAGGCGGTGGTTACCTGAATGTACAGTTCGGGTTCAATTACGGTGGATCAAAGGCACACTTTATCAATCTGGTGCAGGATACAACCCAGACATCGACTCCCAAAGTATTGGAGTTCAGACACAATGCCTATAACGACCAGCCCGTTGCCGGTAAAGAAGGTCTTGTAGCCTTTAACCTGAGCAAGTTGGTTGAAGCAGGTAAAGATTCAGTAAATTTCAAAGTCAAGGTTAAGACCTTTGACGGTGAAAAGACGTACGACATGAGTTATAACTGGAAAAGCAAAGAGGTGGAAGCTTCTAAAAAGATTTCGGTAAATTCATTCGGGAATATCAAATAAAACCCTTCCTACATAACTTTTATTTTATCATTTAGTTCAGCAAAAGAGAGACACCGTGAGGGTGCCTCTCTTTTTTTTGTAAGAATATTATTTGGTATATGTCATCAACCGGTCCATCATCGTAAAGAAGATAAAGAAACTCACCATCGATAAAATAGACAGTACGTAGGGGAACGACTCCCTGATCTGAAAATAAAGAGTACCCAGATCATTTTTATGTGTGATAAGCAAAAGCAAGCCTACAAGGATCAACAATAAACATCCGATGCCTAAAGCGATTATACCTCCTTGCGAATAGCCCTCATCTACAATTACCGGACGCTTTAAGGGAGCCTCTTTTTGAATCAAATCCATGATTTTAAGATCCATCCCTTTGGGTGGAGTCTCGCGGCAATCCTTTAATAAAGCCCGCGTAAGGTTATCTGCTTTTTGATTTATAGAGTTCATATCATATTTACCATTTCATGTTTAGCTATTTTCTGCAAAGATTCATAAAAATGTTTCCGTCCACGGAACAATTTTACTTTAATATTAGAAGTTGTGAGTTCCGTAATCTGACGGATCTCATCAATAGAGCACTCTTCCAGATAGTACAAAGATAATAAAAGAGCTTCATCCTTTGGCATCTTTTTCAAAACTTTGGTAATAATCTCCTTCCGATCCTCGCGTTGCAGTATCTCCGTTGCACTGTCTATATCATCGTCGGTCAGATCGGCTGGTGTTGCCTCATCATAGCTGGAAAACAGGCGCTGCTGCCTTAATGCCGATAAGGAAGTGTGATACACAATCCGATAAAACCAGGTTGAGAATTTACTTCCGAACTGGAAGGTTGGGAGCGCCCTATACATCTTCACATAGGAATCTTGTACGGCCTCCTCCGCCTCTTCGCGGTTCTCCAGAATACGGAATGCGATGCTAAAGGCCATTTGCTGATACTTTGTGACGAGGCAGGAGAAACTTTGTGTATCTCCTGCCAGGATGTTTTCAATCCACCTTTGTTCGTCCATGCAATCTTGCCTGTTTGATTTTATGAATTACTGTTTTCTTAGATTTCCGGATTATTATCCTGTTTCTGCATACTCCGTATCATAAAGAAGTAGGCTAAAAAGGCAATTCCTCCGAACAAAATAGTCATGATTGCAATCATAAAATCGCCGGCAAAGCTATCACGCAGCCACGTTTCGCTGATTCCTAAACCAATCATAGCTCCCACAGCAAGTCCAACCAAAAGCAATCCGTTACGTAAAGCGGTATATTTGTTTGTCCGCTTTTCGGGTTCCTGCAAAATCATTCCTTTTTCAATCATTGCCAGTTTTTCCTGGTGTTTAGTCTGTACGCTTTTATACACAATAATTGAAATTACTAAAATTGGCAATCCAATCGTACAAATAATTGCCACAATGGGGATTAATAAACCTGACATACTGTTGTTATTTTAATTAATTATTCTTGTTACATATATGACAACGGGAGTGGATTTTCGGTTACAAAAAACAGATACAAAAAAAGAATATTTTTTAAAGTAGCATACAAAGTGGTATTTAGTAAGCTTACATCCTCCTTATACTATGTTTAAAATATATATCTTTACAAGCTTCGCCCCATGGGCGCGTTTCAACAGCTCCATGGAGACGTTTTAACGGGCCCATGGGGACGATTTACAAATATAGTATTCTTTGAGCTTAAAGATAGTCTTCTTTTCGATTAGGGTATAGCTTTTATCCGTTAAAAACAAAAAGGATGTCTAAACCAATGGTCTAAGACATCCTTTAATGATATACTGAAAGAAAGCGGGTTATCCCCGTACGATCTCTTCCTTATCTTTATCCCAATACATAGTACGGCCTTCCAGAAATGCACGTGTACCCATATGGGCTGTAATAGCTTCCTCGAATGCCTGATCAATGTTGCAACTCGGTGTTTTTCCCTGACGGATACACTCCAGCCATTCGCGGATATGAAGAAACGTTGTATCGTACCGTTTACCGTTCACATAGGTATACAACAATCCTCTCTGGGCAAAATAGAGTTCGGTTGCCGATGTAATCGTATCCGAGTTATCTTGTCCGGGTATGTAGTTATAGAATGGTTGGTCGGGCACAATAATACCTTTCTCAATTTTCTCTGCATAGCGTGTAGACCGGGCATCCACTTTCAATGTAAGTGTATTGGAGATTTCCATTGATGCATCGTGTCCCATAATCACCTTACCTCTGTTACGGCTGTTTGCCAGCGTAGCGCTATAAAGCATGGTGAAGTTCTTTTCGGGGAACTCGAATGTAGTATGTAATACATCCGGTACGGTACGTCCGTCTTTAAAGAAATAAACGCCTCCCGATGAGGTTGCCGAATGCGGAATTCCAACTTCCATAATCTGGTTGATGGCATCGTACTCGTGAGTAAGCAAGTCGCCGCTCAATCCTGTACTGTAATCCCACCAGCAGCGCCAGCGGAAGAAACGTTCCAGACTGAACTTCGAACGATCGTCCGGACCCATATATTTCTCAAGCTTGTTGGATAGCATGTAGTCGCGGTATTCCTTGATACGCTCCGGATCTCCCTCAAACTGTTTCCAGTCGATTGTCTCGGGCGACGAGCCTTCAATAATATCGTACACCCAGGCTCCATTGGGATCGTTACGGTTTGTACATACCTCAATCAGATTAACAGGTCCGATCAGGCCTTTGCTGATAATCTCTTTAGCCTTTTGATAGCTGTCGGTCTGACGGCCCTGATGTCCAAGCTGAAAAACTATACCGGTTTCCTTGATCACTTCGCGTACCATATATGTTTCAGGTACGGTCCACGACAATGGTTTTTCAACATACACATGCTTTCCGGCTTTAGCTGCAGCCATAGCCATTGTGCTATGCCAATGGTCGGGTGTTGCTATGATTACAGCATCGATATCGTCTGCCGCCAACAATTCCTGGTAAGTGCGGTAACGTTTGGGAGCAGGACCAAATTTCCCGTTACTACCCTCACGGTGTATATTCGCACTGGCCTGTACTGCAGCCTCGGCATAAACATCAAATATATCACAAACCCCATTTACAACAACATTCAGATCATCTTGTTCCAGATATTGCTGATAGCGGTTATCCTTTTTATCCTTCTTATTTGCTTCAATCAAGGTATCAATCCACGATGGTTCTGCAAAACCTGCAGCTCTCATCAATTGCTTTCCTCGGATACCAAAACCGATTAAACCTAAACGGATCTGTTTTCCGTTTGGCTGAGCCTCCAACATGGTTGGCCCCTCTTTGCTAAGTTGAAAAACATCAGACATATCTCTGCGTGTTCTTTCAAACTTTTGTCTTTGATATACTCCATACGCCATTGCTCCTAACAAAGGAACTGTAGCTAATGCTTTCAAAGCATCTCTACGGCCGGATGATTCTGGCAGATTATTCTCCGGAGTTTTCTTTACATCTTCTTGTGCCATCTCATCAAATCAATTTAAGTTTCAAAATGCTTTTAGGCATAGCCTTTACAAGCAAGCGATCTATTCCTATTATTTTGGAAGTAGGGAATACAAGCAACACCACCAGGGCTGCCAACTCCACCAGATTCTTATCTATCCAGAGATAAGTTCCTTCAAACGGCATAATATAGCCGGCACCAATAAAAGATGGATGAGAAAGGTAATAGATTCCTAAAAAAGTTATTCCACCAATGGCGGATAATTTAGAAAGACAGCCTGTTAGTAAACCCAGACCCACTAAAAACAATCCCCACTCATTACAGAGGTTTACCAAATTCATCGTGGCTGGATCTTGTGTCAGTCCAATGAAAAATGAGGAAGCGGGACCTTTTGAATCCAACAGATAGGCCATTGATGTCCATTTTGGATTCATTATTTTTACAAGTCCCTCGTACATGAAATGCCATCCGATAAACAGCCTTAACACCACAAGCCAAGTTATTTGAGCTTTTGTGTACACACAACAGTTTTCCGAGTTCTTCATTCGTATTATTATAAATGATTTAAATTATTTCAGACCGTCGATATAGAAAACAAAGAATACCCGAAGTGAGTCTTCTCTCTCCGGGTATTACTTATTAATAATATCAAGTTCTGTTTGACAAAATAAAATTAATCTAAAAGTTTAATTTTAATATTGCGGAACCAAACATCGTCACCATGATCCTGAAGACCGATAAAGCCTTCTTTGTTTTCGCCACCGCAGTTCAGCAACAATTCGTAAGCCAAAGGCCATTTGTCTTTGCTGAATTTGCTTGCGTCAAGAAGTTCTTTCCATTGTTGTGTCCATAAGTGGTATTCAACAACTGGCTCGTCGTTTTGGTAGTGAACAACTGTTCCTTTGTAGCACATAATCTTAACCTTGTTCCATTGTCCGAAAGGTTTAGAATTTTGTGGTTTTGCAGGAATCATGTCATACAATGAAGAAGACTGACGGTTACCATCTTTACCCATTTTGGCATCCGGATGATTTTCGTTATCCAATACCTGGCACTCAGGTGCAGAGATATAAGCGGGTTGTCCTTCCACTTCCTGAATCAAATAGAAAATACCAGAGTTTGCACCCTTTGCAACCTTCCATTCCAATTCCAATTCAAAGTTCTTGAATTTGTGAGCAAATACAAGATCTCCTCCATCTTTAGCACCAGCTTCGCCGGCACCAGAACCTTTGATGTGAATAGCCTTATCATTCACTTCCCATGCTGTAGGAACGTCTTCGCGGTTATAACCTCTCCAACCGTTCATAGTCTTTCCGTCAAACAAAGTGATCCATCCGTCTGCATCCTTTGGGAATGTAGACAAGTCTACTGTAGGCAGATCCATTAATTTGTACTCAGGAGTAGCAGCAACAGCAGTTGAATCAACGGCAGGAGCCTCTTCGGCTTTTTTATTTCCACCTGCACAAGATGCAAAACATCCCATTAAAATTGCAGCACTTGCTAATAATACTACTTTTTTCATTTTATTATTTTAATTAAAATTATCTAGGCATGTCAACTAATTTCCATCCGTCGCGATAGTTGTGCTTGATTAATTCTTCAGCAAACTTCTTCGCATTGATAGGATCGGTCATTGTTTTGTTAAATGTTGGGTGACCATCATGAATCTTGAATCCGTCACGGATAACAATCTTCAATGTTTCGTCGTCGCCAATATTAGTGAAGCGCATGTTAGGACCATCCCACAACAATTCTTTGTTCAAAGCCTGCAAACGTACAGCTAATACTCCCATTACAACCATTTCGTTGAAAGGACCTGCTTCTGCAAAGTTTGATGCAGTAGGAACACGGTTAGCTGCACTTTCTTTTGCTGCACGGATCCAGTCTTGTTCGTGAGCATTCTTTGGTACACGACGGCATACCTTAGGAGCATCCGGCTTGCGACCAGACAACAACCATGGGTTAACACCATAACAACCGCAAATCAATGTATCTTTTGTTCCGTGGAAAATAACAGCACCACCCTGGTCGTTCATTTCTCTTCCGGCAGGATATCCGGCAGGCAGATCTGGTTTCAAACCGCCATCGTACCAATGTACTTCAACCTCAGGCATAGCTACTTTTGGCATATTGTCACGAGCAGGGAAAGTCAATTTCACATGCTGAGCCTGTGGTGCACAGTCGCGTAACAACAACGTAGATGAACCTTGAACCTTGGTAGGATAACCCAATTTCAAAGATTTAAATACCGGGTGAAGGATATGACAAGCCATATCGCCAAGAGCTCCTGTACCGTAAGCCCACCATCCGCGCCAGTTCCATGGGTGATAGATGTTGTTGAACGGACGAACTTCAGCCGGACCAGAGAATAAATCCCAATTCAATGTTGAAGGAATCTTGTCTGCTTTTTCGGGAGTCATCAAACCTTGTGGCCAGATAGGACGGTCTGTAAAGGCTTCAACCTTTGTAATTTCACCGATTTCACCATTCCAGATCCATTCGCAGGTAAGGTTTACACCTTCGCCAGAAGAACCCTGGTTACCCATCTGAGTAGCTACCTGATACTTATCGGCAAGCTTAGTCAGCAAACGAGACTCATAAACAGAGTGTGTAAGCGGTTTTTGGCAATACACGTGTTTTCCCATTGAAATAGCATCGGCCGAAATGATAGCGTGCGTATGGTCGGCAGTAGCAACCATAACACCGTCGATAGACTTACCCATTTCGTCGTACATTTTGCGGTAATCCCAGTATTTCTTGGCCTGAGGATACTTGTCAAAAGTACCTTTCGCATACTTCCAGTCTACGTCACAAAGAGCTACGATGTTCTCTGTTTCCATATTACGTAGATTAGCTGCACCCATACCTCCGATACCGATACCTGCAATATTCAATTTATCTGTTGGAGCTGTATGTCCGTGGCTCTTACCAAGGACAGTGTTCGGAACAATGGTCAACGCAGCTGCTGCTGCCGTTCCTTTTTGAAGAAATGATCTTCTTGTGATGTTCGACATAGTAACAATTTTTTTATAGATTAGCACTTAAATGATAAATAAGTTGTGATTTTCCTTTCTACACTGATCAAATAATGGCAAATGTAGCCAATACTGTAATATTTGCAGCACCCCTTAGCGTATTTCTTGGCATAAACAACTTTTTTTAACACTCTATGTAAATAAAAAATAAAATATTGTAAATAAATACTATAATTGAACTGGGAAATATGCATCTGATGTTTTATATTTGTCAGGATGATAACATTCTGTAATTATTATTGTTATTTAGATTACAACATTACATATCATGAAAAAAAAACCTGTAATAATAAGAATTTATCAATTCTATATGGATGGGTTCCGGCAAATGACGCTAGGAAAAACCTTATGGCTTATCATCCTTATCAAGCTTTTCATCATGTTTTTCGTATTAAAACTATTTTTCTTTCCGAGTTATCTTGGAAAATATAAAACTGCCGATGAAAAGGGAGAACACGTTTCAACAGAATTAATTGATCGCGCTATAAACAATTAAAAACTATTTCGTATGATAGAAAGTATCGACTCTTCACTAATTGACTGGTCAAGGGCTCAGTTTGCTCTTACTGCCATGTACCACTGGCTGTTTGTTCCATTAACGTTGGGATTAGGTGTAGTAATGGCTATTATGGAAACCTTGTATTACAAGACCGGAAATGAATTTTGGAAAACCACCGCCAAATTTTGGATGAAACTCTTTGGTATTAATTTCGCCATCGGCGTTGCCACCGGTATTATCCTCGAATTTGAATTCGGGACAAACTGGTCTAATTACAGTTGGTTTGTTGGCGACATTTTCGGTGCGCCTTTAGCTATAGAAGGTATATTGGCTTTCTTTATGGAAGCGACATTTATTGCTGTAATGTTTTTTGGCTGGGATAAAGTAAGCAAGAGATTCCATCTTGCTTCCACTTGGCTTACAATTATCGGCGCCACGTTATCTGCACTTTGGATTCTTATTGCCAATGCATGGATGCAGTACCCGGTAGGTATGAAATTCAATCCGGATACGGTACGCAACGAAATGTTCGATTTTTGGGCAGTTGCACTTTCGCCGGTAGCGATAAATAAATTCTTCCACACAGTCTTGTCAGGCTGGGTGTTGGGAGCCGTATTTGTTCTTGGAGTAAGCAGCTGGTTCCTGCTTAAAAAACGTGATACCGAGTTTGCTTTGGCAAGCATCAAGGTAGGAGCTGTATTTGGATTGATTTCCTCCATCCTTATCGCCTGGACTGGTGATGGCTCTGCCTATCAGGTTGCAGATAAACAGCCTATGAAGCTCGCAGCTATGGAAGGCCTGTATCACGGACAGAAGCAAGCCGGACTCGTTGCTGTTGGGATTCTCAATCCCGAAAAAACAAGCTACCGGGATGATGCCGATGCATTCCTTATGAGAGTTCAGATTCCCTATGCGCTGTCATTCCTGGCAAAAAGAGATGTTGATGGCTTCGTTCCGGGTATTAACGACCTTATAAAGGGGGGATACGAATCAGAACAGGGCATAGCTCTCTCCGCAGAAGAAAAAATGAACAGGGGCAGGATAGCCATCCAGGCTCTGTCCGAATACAGAAAAGCAGCTAAAGAGAAGGATGAGGCTGCCATGAAACAGCACAGGGATACACTTGAAGCCAATTTCCCCTATTTTGGTTATGGTTATATAAAAGATCCGGCCGACCTGGTCCCGAATGTATCCATCGTCTTTTATGCATTTCGCATCATGGTAATTCTGGGAGGATATTTTATTCTTTTATTCCTGATTGCCACTATCTTCTCATTTAAAAACACATTTACAAACAAAAAATGGTTGCATTATATTTGTCTGTGGACAATACCTCTGGGATATATAGCCGGTCAGGCGGGCTGGGTGGTTGCAGAAGTAGGAAGACAGCCGTGGGCTATTCAGGATATATTACCTACGGGCACTTCTATTTCCAGACTGAGCACCTCTTCCGTTCAAATAACATTCTTCCTGTTTCTGGCTCTCTTCACAATTTTGTTGATTGCAGAAATACGAATTATGTTGAAAGAGATAAAAAAAGGTCCGGCAAATTCACATTAACACTATAAAACTAGAAATTATGGATAGCACATATATATTATTGCAACACTACTGGTGGTTTGTTATCTCTTTATTGGGAGCTCTGCTTGTTTTCCTTTTGTTTGTTCAGGGAGGGCAGTCTTTACTATTTAATCTTGGCAAAACAGAGCTTCAGCAAAAAATGATGCTGAATTCGACCGGAAGGAAATGGGAATTCACTTTTACAACGCTGGTAACCTTCGGCGGAGCTTTTTTTGCTTCATTTCCTCTGTTCTATTCCACAAGCTTCGGCGGAGCCTACTGGGTATGGACAATTATTTTGATTTGCTTCGTTATTCAGGCTGTATCATACGAGTTCCAATCAAAAAAAGGCAATTTACTAGGAAAACGAACCTACCAGATATTCCTTATGATAAATGGGATTGGCGGTCCGTTATTATTAGGTACAGCAGTAGCCACATTCTTTACGGGATCTGAATTTACAGTAAATAAAGATCAGCTTATGAACGTTGGCATGCCGGTTATTTCTTCGTGGAGCAATCCGCTGCATGGATTGGAAGCCGCATTTAATATCTGGAATTTATGTTTGGGATTGGCCGTATTCTTTTTATCTCGTGTGCAGGCAATACTTTACTTCATTAATAATATAAATGATGAGGAACTGACTACACGTTGCAGAAAGCAACTTCTTCCCAACGCCGCTCTATTCCTTGTATTCTTTCTGGCATTTCTTGTACACATAATGCTTCGTGAAGGGTATGCTATTGATCCGTCTACCGGCGAAATATTTATGCAACCCAACAAGTATTTCATTAATTTAATAGAAATGCCTGTAATACTTGCGATCTTATTGATCGGAGTTGTTGCTGTTCTTTTTGGAATTGGTAAAACAATCGTTTCTGATAAGTTCACAAAAGGAATCTGGTTCTGCGGCAGTGGCACCGTGCTTACCGTATTATCCCTTTTCCTGATAACAGGCTATAATAACACCGCCTATTATCCATCATCGGTAGACCTGCAGAGTTCGTTGACCATCTTCAACAGTTCGTCAAGCTTCTTCACTTTAAAAGTGATGAGCTACGTCTCAATTCTGGTACCTTTTGTGGCTGCTTATATATTTTATGCATGGCGTGCATTAGACATACACAAAATTGACAGTAAGGAGATGAGTTCAGGAAATCATACTTATTAAGCAAAAAGAAAACCGGTGAAGTCAAATCCTTCACCGGTTTCATATATAACCGTTTTAACACAAAAATTACTGTTAAGGTTTAGAACACACCCGATGTTCTGTGACAAAATGAAATTATTTTTTCTTTATCTGACAAACATAATGAAAAACATACACAAAAACAGAATTAGACTGTCCTTTTTTGCATTTTTTCACATCAAACCTCTCACTTCGAACTACATTTAACCCTGATTATCAAAAAGATTCATTTATTCTATTCTCCCATATACACAAAAGGCCTATCTTTGCATACTATTCTGGCCTCCCAAACTTTAGGGTTTAATCTTATTCGTTCATTCATGAAAGGCCACATATAAAATACTAATATTAATTATATGGAATGTTTTGAAGTCAATATATTGGGATGTGGTTCTGCATTACCTACCACGCGCCATCTGGCTACATCGCAAGTTGTAAACCTGAGGGACAAGCTATACATGATTGATTGCGGAGAAGCTACCCAGGTTCAGATGCGTAGAATGAGAATCAAATTCAGCCGGCTGAATCATATTTTTATATCTCATATGCATGGTGACCATTGTTTTGGATTACCCGGATTGATTTCCACATTAGGGATGCTGGGGCGAAACGGCGAATTAGTTATACATGGGCCCAAGGAGACTGAAACTTATTTAAGACCTATCCTGAACACCTTCTGCAGGGAGCTCCCCTATCCAATCCGGTTCAATCATATTGCACCCGATCAACATGAGCTGATTTGGGAGGACCGGTCGGTTTCGGTTTATTCGATTCCCCTCAAACACAGACTTCCAACATCAGGCTTTTTATTTGCCGAAAAAGCAAAAGAGGCTCATATAATTAAGGAGATGACCGATTTCTATCAAATACCTGTAAGGCTATTACCATCCATCAAACGGGGTGAAGATTATATAACACCGGAAGGAGAACGTATTCCCAACGGAAGACTTACCAGGCCGGCCAGTACTCCCAAGAAGTATGCTTATTGTTCAGACACCGCATATTATGAGAAAATCATACCGATCATAGAAGGTGTTGATCTACTCTACCACGAAGCCACCTTTGCGAGCGAAGATGCTGCCAGGGCTAAAGAAACATTTCATTCTACCGCACGGCAGGCTGCCGAGATTGCAAGAAAAGCGAATGTAAAAAGGCTTGTTATCGGCCATTATTCTGCCCGTTACGAAGAACTCCACACCTTGAAAAAAGAGGCCGATGAGATCTTTCCGGGAACCATCCTTGCCGATGAGGGAATGACACTGACTGTATAGTAAGAAAAAAACAGGAATCCCTTGACTGCATTCAGGAATTATTCCTACATTTGTCAGAAATTAGGCTTATAGTATGAGAAGCATATTCTATTGCTTTTTTATCGCATTTATTTCACTTCTGGGTTCGGCTACTGCACAACAGCAATATCCGAAGCAGAAAGATGCGGCTATAATGCAACTCAAACAAGATTCTATCCAGATAACGGTTACAGACAATAGGATCAGTGTGGTCAATGCCCCCGTAGGAAGCAAACTCGAAATCTTTAGTGTTGTTGGTCTGAAAGTCCGCGAAATAGAGATGAAACAACCATCCGGCGAATATCTTGTAAACATTTCTAAAGGCTACTATATTATCCGAATCGAAGAAACTGTTCGGAAAGTAGCCATCAGATAATACTCTTCAGGCTACTTTATTGTATACAGTTAAATTATTGTTTCCAGAAACCCGGAAGGAATAACGACAACACCGTGAATATCTCCAAACGACCTGTCATCATTAAAAATGAAAGTACCCACTTTGAGAAATCGGGTAAACTGGAATAGTTACTTACCGGACCGATTGTTCCGAGCGCCGGGCCCGAATTACTGGCGCAGGAAACACATCCACCAATAGCCTCTTCAAAACCAACCCCATTAAGCGTCAGTAAGAAACAGCAAACCGCAATCATGAAAACATAGACGAACGAAAATACCAACACACGCCGTACAATATCCACCGGTACTGCATGACCATCCATTCTAACCGGAATAACAGCATGCGGGTGTGTCTGTTTTTTAAACTCGCTAAGCAGACTCTTTACAAGAATCACAAAACGCCCTGTTTTCAACCCTCCGGTTGTTGATCCGGCGCATCCGCAAATAATCATAAGCATCAAAGCCAGAAGCCAAAAAAACGGGCCCCAAGGTACGTAATCTGCAGTAGCAAATCCGGTTGTGGTAAGACAAGTCATCACCTGAAAAGTTGCTTTTCGGAATGAAGTCTCAAAATCTGTCTCAAAACCATTAAAGTAAACCCAACTAGTGGCAATGCTGATTGCGCCAACAGCAATGAAGAAGAACCAACGCAACTCCTCATCATGAAATAATTTTTTGAAGTTACCTTTAAAGAAAAAGTAAATCAATGTGAAGTTGATAGCCCCGATAAACATGAATATCGTTATCATGTATTCAACATAGGGAGAGTTCCAATAAGCAACACTTGCATTCTTGGTGGAATACCCCCCGGTTGCCAAGGTAGTAAACGAATGGCAGACTGCATCAAACAAGTCCATTGGTCCAGCCCACAATAACAATACCAGAATACCTGTCAGGAATACATAAACCCCCCACAACCTTTTTGCAACCTGTGTAATTCTGGGTCTGAAACGATCATGGGTTATACTTGCTGACTCTGCATCGAATAACTCCGAGGCTCCTCCTCCGAAGATAGGCATCAAAGCTACCGTAAACACAATCATACCAACTCCCCCCTGCCATTGAATCAAACTCCTCCAGAAAAGAATTCCTTTGGGTAAAGCTTCAATGTCAGACAAAATAGTAGCACCGGTTGTTGTGTAACCAGACATTGTTTCGAAATAAGCATCTGCAGGATTTGTAATATACCCTCCCAGATAGAAGGGCAACATTCCTAAGAAGGATAATACAGCCCAGGTAAGGGCTACCGTTATCATACCCTCTCTCCTGCCCGCATAGCGCTCGTTAGCCTTGAAGCCAATTAAATAAAATAACATACCCAACACCAGCATTATTCCAGCTGTTTGGGACAAGGGATAAACGTCGTCTCCTTTATAGTAAAAAGCAACAGCGATTGCAACTAATACAAATAAGAATTCGAGGATAAACATCAACCCCAGCATCTTGAAAATAAACCGGATATTCAATTGTGACATACTCTCAAGCCTTCAGATTAGTTGAAAAACTCCTCTACTTTTCGCATAGCTGTATCCAGGCAGAACACCACTACGTGGTCGTAAGGCTGAATATGGGTGTCTCCCTGAATCATCATCGGCTTGCCATCTCGTATCAGACCGCCTAAAGTAATGTCTTTTGGTAATTTCAACTCCCTCACCTCCTTCTTTGTGATCTTAGAATTGGGGCGTGCAACCAATTCGGCCACGTCGGCATTGGCAAATGCAAGACATTTTACATTGGAGACATCTGCGTCGAGAAGAAATTGATAGATATGGCTGGCGGCAATCAACTTTTTATTGATAATTGTACCGATATCCATACTTTCAGCCAAAGGAATATAATCTATATTTTCAATTTTGGCAATGGTCTTATAAACACCAAATCGTTTGGCAGCAAGACATGCAAGAATATTCGTACTCGCGTTTTCAGTAAGCGCAATAAAGGCCTGTGCATCTTTAATACCCTCCTGCAGAAGCAGATCCGTATCACGGGCATCTCCATTAATTATCAATACATTTCCCGGAACCACTTCAGCAATCCGCTGACTCTTTTCTTTATTTGTCTCAATAACCTTTACACGGATATTACTTGGCAGATACTGGCAGGTACGAAGAGCGATACGGCTTCCGCCCATAATAACAACCTTCTTTACCTCCGGATCCGATTTGCCAGTCTGAATCTGCACCTCTTTTACATGTTCACGCGTCGTAGTAAAAAATACGATATCTCCGGAAGCGATATGGTCAGTTCCACGGGGGATTATAGTTTCATTACACCGTTTAATGGCTACGATGTGATACAACTTCTGATCCAGACTCAGGTCTGTCAGCCTTTTATTCACAATAGGAGCATTGTCACGGACCTTTACCCCGATAAGGATTAAGGCTCCTCCGAACAACTCCCAATATTGACGAGCCCACGGACGCTGAACGGCTGTAACAATCTCTCGGGCCGCCAACATTTCGGGGTAAATCATAGAACTTATCCCCAGTTTTTGAAAAAACTCAATATTTTTGGGTTGCAAATATTCGTAGTTATTTATCCTGGCCAGCGTTTTATGGGCACCCAGACTATGAGCTAACATGCAGGCCGTAATATTTGTAGGCTCTTCGGGTGTTACACTGATAAAAAGATCTGCATCCTTTATTCCTGACTCTTGCAAATCCTTTAAAGAAGTAGGATTACCTACCATCGCCAGAACCTCCATGTTATTGGTAAATTTCAAGCGTTCCTCATTTGGGTCCATCAAGATAATATCCTGATTTTCCTGCGACAACATTTTGGCCAAGTGAGTACCCACTTCACCAGCACCGGCAATGACAATTTTCATACACTTATAATAAAAGACCTATTTTTGAAAACCACCAAAAAAAATTCTAACACTCAAAAGACACCAAATTCCGTATGCATGCAGCAATGCTTTCAACATCGATACCGCACAGTTTATTTAATTCAGGCACAGAGCCGTGTTCTATAAATTTATCAGGGATGCCAATCCTTTTTATGCGGGGATAATATCCATTATCCGACATAAATTCAAGAACAGCGCTGCCTAAACCTCCTTGAATAACTCCGTTTTCAACCGTAATAATTTTTGAAAAATTCTTTCCTACTTCATGTAAAAGATCCTCATCAATCGGTTTTAGATAAATCATATCGTAATGGGCAACAGAAAGGCCCTCAGCGGAGACTAATTCAATTGCTTTCGACACGTCATTTCCGGAAGCACCAATGGATAAAATCGCCACATCAGTACCATCCGTTAGTTTACGCCCCTTTCCGACGGGCATAAGAGTCATTTCATTTTTCCAGTCTACCAGCACCCCCTTGCCTCGCGGATATCGAATTACAAACGGGCCATCGTATTTATAGCCGGTAAACATAAGATTTCGCAGATAATGCTCATTCATGGGAGATGCGATCACCAGATTAGGGATCGGACGCATATAGGCTAAATCAAATACACCGTGATGAGTTGCACCATCTTCTCCTACCAGTCCGCCTCTATCCAGGCAAAGCACCACATGAAGCTTCTGTAAAGCCAGATCGTGAATCAGCTGATCGTATGCCCTTTGCATAAATGATGAATATACATTGCAGAAAGGAATCAATCCCTCTTTTGCCATACCTGCCGAAAATGTAACGGAATGTGCTTCTGCAATTCCCACATCAAAGGCGCGACTTGGAAACTCCTTCATCATATAAGTCATCGAACATCCCGTAGGCATAGCCGGAGTTACCCCCACGATCCGCTCGTCTTTGGATGCCAATTCCACTAATGTATGTCCAAAAACATCCTGAAACAAAGGAGGTTCAATCGTAGATGGAGCAATAATACGCTTACCTGTTTCCTTATTGAATTTGCCGGGAGCGTGCCATTCAGTAGCCGACTCCTCAGCGGGCTTGAAGCCCTTTCCTTTCATGGTCCGGATATGCAGAAGTTTTGGTCCCTTCATATCCTTTATATCGTTCAGCACTTTCACCATATAGTTCACATCGTGACCGTCAACCGGACCGAAGTAACGTATACTGAATCCTTCGAACAAATTATGTTGTTGCGTAATCAGTGCTTTCAGACTGTTATTAAAGCGCAGGATACTACCGCGACTGTCTTCCGAAATCAAATTCAGCTTCCGTAGTCCGCGGTATACGTCGTAACGCATTTTGTTGTAAGTCTGACTCGTTGTTATATTTACGAGATATTCACTTAGGCCCCCTACACTATGGTCGATAGCCATATTATTATCATTCAAGACAATGAGCAGATTATTCGGATCTGTCGAAGCATTATTCAATGCTTCAAAAGCCAATCCACCCGTCATAGCCCCGTCTCCTATCACAGCCACCACATGTCGCTGATCCTCCCCCTTTATTAGGGAAGCAACGGACATACCCAATGCTGCAGAAATAGAGTTGGATGCGTGTCCTGCTATAAATGCATCGTATTCACTCTCATTCGGATTTGGGAATCCGCTTATTCCTTTATATTTTCTAAGTGAATGGAATGCGTCCCTTCTCCCGGTCAGTATTTTATGACCGTATGCCTGATGTCCCACATCCCATAGAAGGCGATCTACGGGGGTATTAAATACATAATGTAAGGCCACCGTAAGTTCCACAGTACCTAAACTAGCTCCAAGATGTCCTGGGTTTTCTGACAAGACATCAATAATATATTGACGCAGTTCGGCACATACCTGTTCTAATTTTCCGGAAGGCAACAAACGTAAGTCGGCCGGAGAATCAATCTTATTTAATATGTACTCTTCATTGCTAGATGCCATTGCTGGTATTTTTTTGATGCAAATGTAGAGAATTAAGCGCATATAATATAACTTTGCTAACGCAATAATTTAGACACACTATTTTATCATGGAATTCAGCACCCCGACCTCCCTTCCAAATTATCAGGTTAAAGCAACCTACAACGATAAAATACTCCTTTTGGGGTCCTGTTTTGTAGAAAATATAGGAAAAAAACTGGATGAATCTAAATTCCAGGTTTGCGTCAATCCTTTTGGGACACTCTACAATCCCTGCTCTGTAGCGTCATCCATTCAGACTCTTTTGGATGGAAAGATATATAAACCTTCGGATTTATTTAAGCACGGAGGCTGTTTCCATAGCTTCGATCATCACAGTCGTTTTTCTTCGGTTGACGAGGAAGATTGTCTTCGCCTGATCAACCGCCAGATGAGCATTGCATCAGACTACATAACAAATGCGAAATTCCTTTTCGTTACTTTCGGTAGTGCCAATATCTATCGTCTAAAAGAGAACAACCGGATTGTTGCCAACTGCCATAAGTTGCCCGACCGGCAATTTATCCGCGAGCTTCTTACTGTGGAAGGCATTACAGAACTTTGGTCGGAGCTCATCCAAAAACTCAGAAAGATAAACCCCGACCTGCGGATACTTTTTACTGTTAGTCCCATCCGCCATCTGAAAGATGGTGCACATGGCAATCAGATCAGCAAGGCGACCCTGATACTTGCTGTTCAGCAACTGATGGAACGGCATCCGGAATCTGCAGACTACTTTCCGGCTTATGAAATCATGCTGGATGAGCTGAGAGATTATCGGTTTTACTCCGAAGATATGGTCCATCCGTCCAATCAGGCAATCCAATATATATGGAATCGGTTTGTATCCTGTTTTATGACATCCGACACAAAAGAAATTATGCATCAATGGGAAGAGATTCAAAAAGCGATGAACCATAAGCCCTTCCAACCGGAGAGTGAGGCTTATCAGAAATTTATCCTTCAAACTATGTTAAAAATAGAACAAATTACAAAGAAAATACCGTCCTTTGATACACAAAACGAACTAAAAGCGTTGAAGTCAAAATTGAAATGAATATGGAATACTCAATTAGAGAGGTTGCTAAAATTATCGGATCCAAAAGCAATTTGTTGCGCGAAGACACGATAACGATGCTGCTTACCGACAGCCGGACTGTCTCATTTCCGGAGCAGAGTCTTTTTTTTGCCCTCAGGACTAAAACAAACGACGGGCATAAATACATTCCTGAATTATATAAGCTGCGCGTACGCAATTTTGTGGTAAGCGAAATGCCAACTTCCACCGATATGTATGCTGATGCCAACTTCCTGTTGGTAAAAGATCCGCTTCGCGCCTTGCAGCAACTGGCCGCCCATCATCGGAAGAAATTCGATATTCCTGTTATCGGTATAACAGGTAGCAACGGTAAAACCATTGTGAAAGAGTTTCTATACCAGTTATTACATACCGAATTCAATATTGTGCGGTCTCCCCGTAGTTTCAATTCGCAATTGGGAGTCCCACTCTCTGTGTGGCAAATCAATCCGAAACATACACTCGGAATTTTTGAAGCAGGCATATCCCAACCCGATGAAATGGAACGGCTTCAGCCTATAATCGCCCCAACCATCGGTATCATAACCAATATCGGCGAGGCGCATCAGGAAAATTTCATTTCAACCCGCCAGAAATGTCTGGAGAAATTACAACTTTTTCAGGATAGCGAAGCCATAATATATGACGGTGACAATGCTTTCATCGCCAATTGTATTGAAGCAGCCTGTCTGTCGCACAAGGCAATTGCCTGGAGCCGGACCGATTCGGAAGCTCCGTTGTTTATTAAATCGGTCGACAAGCAGAACGATCGTACCACAATCAGCTGCACCTTACTAGGATATAACCGTAAGTATGTAATTCCATTCACAGACGACGCTTCCATTGAAAATGTAATTCACTGTATGGCTTTGATGCTTTATCTCAAGCCTACCAGTGTGAACCACGAAGAAAGATTCCTTCATCTTGAGCCGGTAGCCATGCGCCTTGAGGTAAAGCAAGGCATCAACAACTGCCTGCTCATCAATGACTCGTATAATTCAGATATAAACTCGTTGGGTATAGCGCTTGATTTTCTGCAGACAAGACAAGTGGACAAAGCCATGAAACGTACACTTATCTTATCAGACATACTTCAATCCGGCACTCTGCCAAAATCTCTTTATAAGAAGGTGGCCGATCTGGTACAACGAAAAAAGATTGATCGAATTATCGGGATCGGAAGGGATTTAAAGGAATACGGAGCGGCTTTTGAGATGGAAAAGGAGTTTTATCCTTCTACAACCGACTTTATACAGTCCCCTTCCTTTAAGAATTTCCAGGATGAGATTATACTTATCAAAGGATCCAGACGCTTTCACTTCGAGCAGATTACAGAACTCTTGGAGAAAAAAGTGCATGAAACCATTCTGGAGGTTAATCTGGATGCCATTGTGCATAATTTTAACTACTACCGCTCCAGATTAAAGCCTGAAACAAAGATGATCTGTATGGTAAAAGCCTACGGATACGGAGCTGGCTCATTCGAACTTGCCAAAACATTGCAGGAACATCGTTGCGATTACCTGGCCGTGGCGGTAGCCGACGAAGGTGCCGATTTGCGGCGCACAGGTATATCCATCCCCATCATCGTAATGAATCCGGAATTCGGCAGTTTCAATGCCTTGTTCGAGAATCAGCTTGAACCGGAAATTTACAGTTTCCGGTTGCTGGAAGCGATGATCCGCGAAACCGAACGCAGGGGAATCACCTCCTATCCCATACATCTTAAAATCGACTCTGGAATGCATCGCCTCGGGTTTCAGCCCAAAGACATGCAAGCCATATGCGATTGCCTGAAGTCGCAAAGTGGTGTAGCGGTACGATCTGTATTTTCCCACCTGGCCGGAAGCGACTCGTCCGTTTTTGATGATTTCACCCTCAAACAGATTGAGACGTTCCAAAAGACGGCCTCACAACTGGAACAAGGAATAGAATATCCCGTTTTGAAGCATATCCTCAATTCGGCAGGCATCGAACGATTTGCCGATTACCAGATGGATATGGTCCGGTTGGGCATCGGGCTTTACGGAGTGAGTGCAAGTGGTCAGAAAGGTCTTCGTAATGTAAATACCCTCAAGACCACCATCCTTCAGATACAGGAGGTTCCGGCAGGTGATTCAATTGGATACAGCAGACGAAGTTATGTTAAAAGAGATTCCCGCATTGCCATCATCCCGATCGGATATGCCGACGGATTGGACCGTCACCTGGGCAATGGAGCCGGTCAGGTACTGATAAACGGGAAAAGATGTCCCACCATTGGAAATATCTGTATGGACACATGCATGATTGATGTAACCGGTATAGAGGTGAACGAAGGGGATACGGTAATTATTTTTGGAGATGAATTACCCGTATCCGAACTATCGGAAACACTTGGAACAATAAGCTATGAGATACTCACTTCGATCTCTCCAAGAGTAAAAAGAGTGTATTTCAGGGAATAAGGTTGTATATATTGCACATTTTATATACTTTTGTGCCATATTTAAATAGAAATAGGTATGAGTCACAATTTATTAAAAGGCAAGAGGGGCATCATCTTTGGTGCGCTGAACGACATGTCTATCGCGTGGAAGGTAGCAGAAAGAGCCGTAGAAGAAGGTGCGATTATTACATTGAGCAATACACCTGTTGCTGTTCGTATGGGTGAGGTAGATGCCTTGTCAAAGAAACTGAATGCAGAGGTGATCGCTGCAGATGCGACGAGCGTAGCAGACCTGGAAAATGTATTTTCCAAATCTGTCGAAATATTAGGAGGAAAAATTGATTTTGTTTTACACTCTATCGGAATGAGTCCTAATGTGCGCAAGAAACGTACCTACGACGACCTGGATTATGATATGCTGGAAAAGACTTTGGATATTTCGGCCGTGTCATTTCATAAGATGCTTCAGGTTGCAAAGAAACAGGATGCTATCGCAGAATGCGGATCAGTTGTAGCTCTTACATATGTAGCAGCCCAACGTACATTCTTCGGATACAACGATATGGCAGATGCCAAATCATTGCTGGAATCAATTGCGCGTAGCTTCGGATATATTTACGGTCGCGAGAAAGGGGTTCGTATCAATACCATTTCCCAGTCGCCAACGGTTACTACAGCCGGTAGCGGTGTAAAGGGTATGGAGCACCTGCTTGATTTCTCGGACAAGATGGCTCCGTTAGGAAATGCCACAGCCGACGAATGCGCCGATTACTGTGTAACATTGTTCTCTGATCTTACCCGTAAGGTGACAATGCAGAACCTGTTCCACGACGGAGGATTCTCAAGCATGGGTATGAGCCTCAGGGCTATGAACCAATACAGCTCCGGTATGGAAGAATTTACCGACGAAAATGGTAAGATTATCTACGGATAATACACCGCCACCCCTTCGGGGGTGGCACAATATATTCGTTTATGTTAGTAAAAATTTATCCCGAAAATCCCAATTTACGGGAAATCGACAAAGTAATCGAAATCCTTAGGGACGGGGGACTTATCATCTACCCCACCGATACTGTTTATGCCATGGGTTGTGATGCCCTCAATGTGCGAGCTGTCGAAAAAATATGCCGGATGAAAGGCATTAACCCGCAGAAAAGCAATCTGTCTATCATTTGTTATGACCTCAGCAACCTCAGCGAATATGCTAAAGTAAGCAATGCGGCATTCAAACTAATGAAAAGACACCTCCCCGGACCTTTCACTTTTATTCTTCCAACCAGCAGCGAACTTCCTAAAATTTACAAGAACAGAAAGGAAGTAGGTATACGTGTACCAGACAACAACATCATACGTGAACTTGTAAAGCAGTTGGGCAATCCAATCCTCACCACTTCGGTGCACGACGACGACGATGTGATCGAATATACTACAGACCCGGAACTTATACACGAAAAATATGAATCCGAGGTAGATGTTGTTATTGATGGCGGGTATGGCGAAACCGTTGCTTCAACCGTTGTAGATTGTACAACCGATTCTTTCGAGATCATCCGGCAAGGTAAAGGAGAGCTCTCTTTATAAATAAATCCGACCGGAATTTATCCTTGAAAAGGCCCAATTGCGCGACCCATTTAGGCGTGTTATGCAGATTTGAGTAAAAAAACTACCTGAGAACATCCTTAAAAACCCTAAAATCATTCAGGATCAACCAGTTTATATTACAGGCACCCATCAATTAACTTAAAATATCGATACACATAAAGTTATAAATAAATGTTTTTAAACATTTAAGCGCAATGTTTTTAACTTTTTTGTGTAAATATTAAACTAAAAGGCGCTTTATTTGTTTCCTATAATAGAGAAAAATTCTTGCTATGAGGAAGTCTACAATCTGGTTACTTGCATTGGTTATGGTTTTTGCGTTCGGGGGACTGCTATATCTGCAGGTTACCTACGTAAGCATCATCCTTAAGACAAGCAACGACCAGTTTACAGAAACTGTAAAAAGAAGTCTGCTCGAGGTTTCGAAGAATCTGGAACTTGATGAAACTAAAAAATACCTGGAAGAAGATATACAACGCGATCAGAACAGCTTTGTATTTCAAAGTTCTCAGGATGCACAGGATCTGGCCCAGGTAATCAATCAGGAAAAATATCAGCTACAGATATCAGACTCGGATGGCTCGGTATCCATCATGCAGAAAAGGGAATATACCAGCCGGATACAGTCGGTTCCGGCCAATCCACGTCAATCGTCGGCCAATAACATTGTAAATACATCCCGCGATTTGCAAAAAACATTGAAAGACCGGTACCAGTATCAACAGGAGCTGATCAAAGAGGTTATTCTGAATATGCTGTACACCTCCAGTCTGAAGCCTATTCAGGAAAGGGTGGACTTCAAGAAATTGAACAATTACCTGAAGGCCGAGTTTCTGAACAATGGGCTGAATCTGCCATACCAGTTTTCGGTGATCGACAAAAACGGGACGGTTGTCTATCAAAGTGACGACATCCAGAAGGATCGCATCGCATCCGATGTGATTACGCAGGTACTTTTCCCCAACGATCCGCCATCGAAACAAAATTTCTTACGTGTTTATTTTCCCACAAAGGACGATTACATATCCAGTTCGGTAACTTTTTTAGTTCCGTCGGTTATCTTTTCCCTTATATTGCTGATAACCTTCGTATTCACAATGTACATTGTATTCCGCCAGAAGAAACTGTCGGAAATGAAGAACGACTTTATCAACAACATGACCCACGAACTGAAAACTCCGGTTTCAACCATTTCCCTGGCTGCACAAATGCTGAAGGACTCGGATATAACCAAAAGTCCGGATGTATTCAAGCACATTTCGGGTGTGATAAACGACGAAACCAAACGATTGGGATTTCTGGTTGAAAAGGTATTGCAGATGTCTCTTTTTGAACGTCAGAAGGCCGCCCTTAAGCTTAAAGAGGTAGATGCCAACGACCTTGTGGTGAATATCGCCCATACTTTCACCTTAAAAGTGGAAAAGTACGGAGGATCCATTGATATTGATTTGCAGGCTGAAGAGTCAAGCATCTATGTGGACGAAATGCACATCACCAATGTGCTGTTCAACCTGATGGACAATGCGGTTAAATACCGCCGTCCGGATGTACCGCTGGAGCTTATGGCACGGACATGGAATGAGAATGGAAAACTGATGATTTCCATTGAGGACAACGGAGTAGGTATAAAGAAAGAGTATGTAAAGAAGGTTTTCGACCGCTTTTTCCGTGTGCCTACCGGGAATGTACACGATGTAAAGGGATTCGGACTGGGTCTCGCTTATGTTCGTAAAATTATTGAAGATCACAACGGCAGCATCCGTGCCGATAGTGAAATCAATGTGGGAACAAAATTTATTATTACTTTACCTCTTATAAAAAGTTAGTTATGGAAGAAAAACTAAAGATCTTCTTTTGCGAAGACGACGAAAACTTAGGAATGCTTTTAAGAGAATACTTACAGGCAAAAGGGTATGTTACTGATCTTTTCTCCGACGGAGAAGCTGGATACAAAGGCTTTACCAAAGGCAAATACGATTTATGTGTACTGGATGTTATGATGCCTAAAAAAGACGGCTTCACATTGGCTCAGGAAATCAGAGCACTCAATCCGGACATTCCTGTTATCTTCCTTACTGCTAAAACAATGAAGGAAGACATTCTGGAAGGTTTCAAGATCGGTGCGGACGACTATCTGACCAAACCTTTCAGTATGGAAGAGTTGCTGCTTCGTATCGAAGCCATCCTTCGTCGTGTTAAGGGGAAAAAGATGAAAGACATTCCTTTCTACCGTTTAGGTAACTTTATGTTTGATACACAAAAACAAACATTAACCATCGGCGACAAGGCCACCAAACTTACTACCAAAGAATGCGAATTACTGAGTCTGCTTTGTGCTCATGCAAACGAGATTCTGGAGCGTAATTATGCACTTAAGACTATCTGGGTAGACGATAACTACTTTAATGCCCGTAGTATGGACGTTTATATCACTAAACTTCGTAAGTTGCTTAAAGACGATCCCGGAATCGAAATCATCAACATTCACGGTAAAGGATATAAGCTTATCACCCCTAACAGTGAAGAAGTCACCAAAGAATAAAACAACACCTTTGTGTTTAAAAAAGAAGTATCCCAAACAGGATGCTTCTTTTTTGTTTACACCTCCCCCCCTTTTTAACAAAATCAATTGCCTTATACAGCTTTTTCCCTTTTCTTTGTATCTATAGTGTATAGATAATGGTTATACTATAAACTAAATGATATGAAGATAAAATCAATACTCTTAACAGCCGTACTATTGTGTGGTATACCTGCGGCATTTATTTACACCCGGGCAAATTTTGTCCAATCGGAAACTACTGTCAAAGCCGCTCCGGCAGCCACACCTCAATCTTCGACCCTCAAGGCCTATATTACAGAGATCAAAGAGGCACTGGAAAAAGACCGGGATCAATTGCCTGCCCTGATTTCCAAAACGGAGCAGAAGGCCTTGCAGGAAAAGGATCCGGCTATCAAAGCCATCCTCTACTCCATGGAAGCCGACTTATACAACGAGCATTACAATGCCAACCGATACAATATCAACAGGCGTACCAACATTCAGGGCTTTGTTCCGTCGGATATCCGGGAGTGGACAAGCAATCTGTATGCCGACAAGATAAAGGAACTGGTTCTAAAATCACTTACTCCGGCCGATGTACTACAACAAAAACCGGCACAAAACTACCGTGAGATCCTTGAGTCGGGTGAAGACTCCCCTCAACTGCGTCCCAGCCTTTTCGATCTGCTGACTTACAGAGGAATACAAACCCTCTCCACTCTTCAGCAAGACGACGCAGCAACAGCCGCTGTTATAAATAATCTGTACAACCAGCTGCGGTCGTTTCACGAAAAGAATAACAACGAACAAGCAGCCTTGTATGCCACACTGCAGCACCTGCAATATAATGCAACAGCGCAAGAAGATCCGGACGATACATCTTACATGGCTTCCCTGGACAGTCTGCTGCAGAAGCGCAAGAGCAACGAATTCTCCAATGAGATCAGGCTTGTCAAGGTAAATATGCTTCAGGGCATTCTCAACACAACAGAAAATCAAGATTCCATACAGACCATCCTGATAAATCTATGTAAGGAGGGTATTGCGGCCTTTCCATCCTATAAAAGAACCGCCCTTCTTCAAGCTGCAATCGATCAGATCGAACAGCCTACTCTCTCTGTTACCGGGAAAAAGGCAATCTATCCCGGCACAAGCAATCAGCTGAAACTGCAATATAAGAATCAGTCACGGGTAACCCTTTCCATCTACCGCAGTCTCCTGCTCCCAGAAGAGGCCCCAGAATATACAGGCAACATCAAAGAGGTCAAAGAGAAAAGAGGAAAATTAGTATCACAACAACTCTATACGTTTGTCAGCCCCAACACCTGGTCTACCCAAGACACCACCCTTGCCTTACCAGCCCTCGAACCCGGACTGTACGAATGCGAAATTGCTTCTCCCGGAAACAGGGAAACGGTCAGCCATCTTGTAGCGGT
The DNA here is from genome assembly GCF_050251695.1 of Macellibacteroides sp. Taxonomy (NCBI): domain Bacteria; kingdom Pseudomonadati; phylum Bacteroidota; class Bacteroidia; order Bacteroidales; family Porphyromonadaceae; genus Macellibacteroides; species Macellibacteroides sp. The sequence goes on along the minus strand of NZ_JBFWMI010000001.1, from coordinate 22,989 downwards.
AACCCGTCTGGCTGCTGTTTCGCGTACCCTACCATCCGGTAAACAGGAGCTGCTGGTAACCGATCTTAAAAGCGGACAGCCCCTTAAGAACATTGCAGTTCGTCTGTTCGAACGGACCAAAAACAAACTGAATCTTACAAACACACTGGTCAGCGATGGAAACGGACTCGTTTCACTGCCGGAGACCAACAAGTTTCTTTTGTATCAGCCGGTCGGCCGTGGCGACAGCAGTTCGCTGCTTTCCAATTTCTATGCCTACCGTCCCTACTCCGTAAAAGTGGAAGAGCAGCCTGAGATATCCCTGTTCACAGACCGGAGCCTGTACCGCCCCGGACAAACCGTATTCTTCAAAGGAATTGCCTTTGTACGCGATACAGAAAAACCGAAGCTGCTTAACGGAAACAAATACACCGTCACCCTGCGTGATGCCAACTACAAAGAGGTGGCTACCCGCGAAGTAAGCACCAGTAACTTCGGGTCCTTTTCCGGCGAATTCACGCTGCCGGCATCTGTCCTGAACGGGACATTCACCATCGAGACCAGCTATGGAGCGGTTAACTTCGATGTAGCTGAATACAAACGACCGACCTTCGACCTCAAGTTACAACCGGTAACCGATGCGGTGGCATTTGGCGACGACCTGTTTATTCACGGCGAAGCAAAAACCTTCTCGGGCACCTCCATACAAGGAGGCTCCGTAAACTACCGGATCATGCGGAAACCACAATGGATGCGGGGATTCATTCCTCGTTCCGAAGAAAGACAGGTTGCCAACGGAACCGTATCCATTAAACAAGACGGGACGTTTACAATCCGCTTTACGCCTCAGGCAGCAAAAGCCGATTCAAAAGATCCAAAAGCTATGTATCGTTACGAGGTGATAGTGGTGTCGACCGACAGCAAAGGAGAATCACAGGAAAGCCGGTCCGAGTTTCTCGTCGGCGCAGCATCCATCTTCCTGCATGCCGAAACAGAGCAAATGCTGGATAAGGAAAAAGCAGGCATTCTGCTGACAGTAACCAACAGCAACAACAAACCCGCACAGGTAGTCAACGGCTCCTACGTAATCTCTTTGCTTCGCGACAACCCTTCGTCGGCAATGGATACCGATCCGGGCAAGTTGCCGGTAGTACGCCAGGTTATATCCGGCAAGTTCAATGCCGGCGATTCCATCGGCAGCTCCCTATTACGGAAACTTTCATCCGGAAGATACCGCATCGAGCTAAAAGGAAGTGATTCCAAAAACCGGACAGTAACCGAACAAAGTGAGTTTATCCTCTACGGAACGGGCGACAAAAAACCGCCTGTCTATGCCCCCACCTGGGTAGTAGAAGAAAAAACCAGCTGTCTTCCCGGCGAAGAGGCCCTCTTCACCTTCGGAACCAGCTTCAAACAGGCCACCGTTTTATATGAAATAGCCGGCGAGAAGGGAATCATACACCGCGAATGGATCAAATTATCCGATGCCAACCGCAGGTTCCGTCTGCCGTACAAGAATGAGTACGGGAAAGGCGTAACCATATCCTTCGCCTTTGTAAAAGACGGAGCATTCCACACCCGTCAAATCTCTCTAAAGAAACAAGAACCCTCACGCGAGCTGTTTATCAAGCCGGTAACCTTCCGCGACAAATTAAAACCGGGAGATGAAGAAACGTGGACATTCAAGATTGCCGATAAGGATTCGTTACCCGTAATGGCCGAAATCCTTGCAGGCATGTACGATGCATCGTTGGACAAGATAAAGGGTCACAACTGGTGGTTCAATCCCACTTCCTACGTTCATATACCAACTATAAGCTGGGTAAGCGGCAAATCCTTTCAAGATGACTCCAACTGGGATGCTGCACCGTTGAAAGAAATTCCCGATCTGGAATGGAAATTCGACCGACTGGATTGGCAGGGAGCATTCTACTCGCCGGATGGATACAACCTGTACCAATCGGGCATCCAGCGAATGGCCACCAAGTCGGTTGCAGCAGGCATGTCCGTCTCAAGTAAAATGGAGTCGGACAATATTGTTGTACAGGAAGAAGCCGCATTAGTAGACGAACTTCCTGCCGCAGCCCCGAACGTTCAACCAGAAAACAGGGAAGCAGCCCCTCAGCTTCGTCGCAATTTCGCCGAAACCGCCTTCTTCTATCCTACACTGCAGACTAACAAGGCCGGCGAATGGGAGGTAAAATTCCGCCTGCCCGAAAGCAATACAACCTGGCGGATGATGGCCCTTGCCCATACCAAAGAGTTGCAGTACGGAACCTGGAGCGGCAATGTTATCTCACAAAAAGAGCTGATGGTACTACCTAACCTACCCCGTTTTATGCGGAAAGGAGACGATGTATCCGTTGCCACCCAGATCATCAACCTGGCAGACCACGAAATCTCCGGCAAAGTCCGCCTTGAACTGGTTGACCCGGCGACCGACGAAATAGTGGTCTGCATGACAAAAGCAGCCAAACCCTTTACACTTGCTGCCGGAGAAAGCGGACAAGCAAGCTGGCAGTTCCCTGTTCCGGAAGGATACGACCTGCTAATCTGCCGCATCATTGCAGAAACGCCCCAGGCCAGCGACGGCGAACAACACCTGTTGCCCGTACTTGCCAACCGCATTTCAATTACTGAAAGCATCCCCTTCTACCAATCCGGCAGTGGAGAAAAAACAGTCTCCTTCCCTCAGGGAGGTTCTCCGGGCAGCAAATCCCCCTACAGCATGACACTCGAGGTAACCGCCAATCCGGTCTGGTATGCAGTCCAGGCCCTGCCTACCCTGTCGGTTCCCGCTACAGACAACCTCATCTCCTGGTTTACCGCCTATGTAAGCAATACGATCGCCTCGTCGCTCGCCAAATCCAATCCACGTATCCAGCCGATGGTTGCCCAATGGAAGGCACAAGGAGAAACAGCGGAGACCCTTCAATCGAAGCTGCAGCAAAACGAATCGCTCAAACAGCTGCTTCTGAAAGAAACACCCTGGGTACTGGAAGCAGCCAGCGAGGCAGAACAAAAGCAACGCCTCATCCTGCTGTTTGACAGCAACCGGAACCAGCAGCTACGCAATCAGGCCCTAAGCCGTTTACAGGAACTTCAAAGCGAAGACGGCGGCTGGAGCTGGTTTAAAGGAATGCCCGAAACGCCTCAGCTTACCGTCTATATCTTAAAAGGGATGGCACAGCTTGCCGAAATCGGCAACATGACCTTTACCCAGACAGAAACAGAGATGATCAACAAAGCGCTTTCATACATGGATACCGAACTGGTACGAATGTATGACAAGAAAGAATTATCGGACAACAGCATACCGGGCTATATTTACCTCCGCACCCAATTTAAGAATGCGGCACAACCCGACGAGAAAACAAGCCGGGCCATCCTTCATTACAGCAAATTGGCCGAAAAAGACTGGAACAAGCAGTCACTTTACGGTAAAGCCTATACCGCCCTGCTGATGCACGAAACAGGCAAAGAAGCAACAGCAAAGGCCATTCTGAGCTGGTTACGCAAAACAGCCACACAATCGGAAGAGCTGGGTATGTACTGGGCCAACAACCGCCAGTCAGGTTTCTTTACCAGCGCCATAGACACCCACTGCCTGTTGATGAAGGTATTCCGTACCCTGTCGGCAGACACCCGCGAAACCGATCGCCTCAAACAGTGGCTTCTCAACCAGAAAAGAACGCAGGTTTGGGAATCCGACCCCGCAACGGTAAATGCAATACATGCCATTATCGCCACAGGAAGTGATTGGCTTAGCAATCAAAACAGCAGCACCCTCACCTGGGGAAACAACCAGATCGATACAAATCAGGGAGAAGCAGGAACGGGATATATAAAAACAGTGGTTACCGGCAGCGCAATCACCCCCTCCATGCAAAAAGTAGTGGTTAAGTCGGCCGCCAACGCTCCGTTATGGGGCGCCCTCTACCGTCAGTATTTCGAAGAAATCCAGCAAGTAACCGCAAGTAAAGGCGCTTTGCAGGTAGAAAAGAAGCTGTTTGTAGAAAGGAACAACGGACAAGGAATCGAACTGCAACCGGTAACCGACGGAACTCCATTGCACAAAGGCGATAAAGTAATTGTACGGCTGACCCTTCGCGCAGACCGCGACATGGAATATGTGCATCTGAAAGATTTACGTGCCGGATGCTTTGAACCAACCCAACAAATGGCAGGTTCCAGCTATAAAGACGGTCTTTGGATGTACCATGCTCCGGAAGATGCAGCCGAACATTTCTTTATCCACCGGCTACCCAAAGGGACCTTTGTGCTGGAGTATGCCGTATATACGGAAAGAAGCGGAAATTACAGCGGAGGCATCAGCACCATTCAATGTTTGTATGCACCCGAATTTGTTTCCCACACAGCCGGTTCAAAAATTTTGGTACAAGATTAATGCGTAACCGGCGTTGGTATGATAAAATTATTAACTTTGTGGCTGTAAGCATATAAATTTTATAGTTATGATGAGACAAGTGGTATTTATGTTAATGGCTCTTATGCTGGTAACCGGAATGGCTACGGCTCAGGAGAAAAAAGCTGTAATAGCAGTAGATAATGCGGTTCATGATTTTGGCAAGTTCAAAGAAGCGGATGGCAATGTAACACATACGTTTGTAATAACCAACCAGGGCGATGCCCCGTTGGTGATAACACGGGTTATTGCTTCGTGCGGCTGCACCACCCCGGTTTGGACTAAAGAACCCATTGCTCCCGGTAAAACAGGTAAAATCGATGTTACATACAATCCGGTAAACCGTCCAGGTCCGTTTTCAAAAACTATTTCCGTATACAGCAACGGCAAGGTAGGAAGTTTTATCCTCTCCATCCGTGGCGAAGTAACAGGCAAATAAGTATTGAATAACTGCGCCTTGCGCAACAAAGCTGACTAAACATGAAACGGTTGCTCCTACTATGTAGCTTCATACTGATGGTATTAACTGCTTCCGCACAAACGGGAGCAGTTATCCATTCGGAAGAACTCACGTACAATTTCGGCACCATTGCCGAAGAAGCCGGACTGGCTTCGCATGTATTTATTGTTCAGAATACAGGCGACAAGCCGCTGGTTATAAACCGGGTTACCGCCTCCTGCGGCTGTACCCGTCCGGAATGGTCCAAAGAACCTGTAAGTCCGGGTAAGACAACCGAAGTAAAAGTCAGCTACGACCCCGCCGGAAGGCCCGGGCCGTTCACAAAGATCATCTCTATTTACAGTAACGGTAAGAAGGGAAGTTTCAACCTTGCTGTAAAAGGCACGGTAACGCCACGCCCGTTCCGACCGGATTTTTCATATCCCTATTCCATCGGAGAATTGAAGCTGCACACAAAAAACGTTTTGTTCAGCAGTGTTATACCCACGGCAACATCAGGCGAACGGGTCATGATTCTGAACAGTGGCAAGGAAGAGCTGTCTGTCCAGACCGACAAACTCCCCTCCTACCTGATGGCGGAAATCAATCCCTCCGTACTTAAACCCGGTGAAACAGGCGAGATAACGTTGTTATTTGACGGTCACGCCGCCAAAAAACCAGGCAGATATACAGACAACATCACCCTGAACATAAGCAAGGGAGGCAAAAAAGTAAAAGGAAAATTACAGGTGTCGGCCAACCTGGTGGACGATTTCAGCCGGCTTTCTGCAACGGCCAAAGCCAATGCCCCGCAGATTCAACTTTCGTCTACGCTCATTGATTTCGGAGTTTTATCAGACAAAGGCAAGGCAAACCAGAAGTTTAAAGTAACAAACAACGGAAAATCGCCGTTGGTTATTCACAGTATCAGCTGCGAAAACGAACTGGTAACCATCCAGGGAGGGAAAAAAGAGATTAAACCGGGAGCTACATGCACCTTCACGGTTCAGTTGCGTCCCAAAGAAATTAAAACAAAACTGGAAGCCCTGATCAACATCGTATGCAACGACCCCAACGGTCCGGTACGACTGATCAAAATATCGGCATCCAAATAAAAATGAATAACATGGATCATCCCGAAAACGAAGATATATACAAAGGACTGAAGGTAAACAAGGGAGTACGTGAAGTGCCCTCTGTAAGTCCCTACCTCAAAAAGAGGATCAAGCGCAGAGATTATACGCCTGCCGAATTTACGGAAGGAATTCTGGAAGGTAACATCACCATATTAAGTCAGGCCGTTACCCTGGTGGAAAGTGCCAAGCACGAACACCAGCAAGTGGCGCAGGAAATTATCGAACGCTGTCTGCCCTATGCAGGTAAATCGGTCCGCATCGGCATTACAGGCGTACCGGGAGCCGGCAAAAGCACCTCCATCGATTCTTTCGGCATGCACCTCATCAAAGAAGGCCGCAAGCTGGCAGTACTGGCTATCGACCCCAGCAGCGAACGCTCCAAAGGAAGTATCTTGGGTGATAAAACCCGTATGGAAGCACTTTCGAGAGAAAAGAATGCCTTTATCAGACCTTCTCCTTCGGCCGGATCATTGGGAGGCGTTGCCAGAAAGACCCGCGAAACAATTGTACTCTGTGAAGCTGCCGGCTTCGATACGGTATTTGTTGAAACCGTGGGAGTGGGACAAAGTGAAACCGCAGTGCACTCGATGGTTGATTTCTTCCTGTTGATACAACTTGCCGGTACGGGAGACGAACTGCAGGGTATTAAGAGAGGTATTATGGAAATGGCCGACGGGATTATAATCAACAAAGCCGACGGCGATAATGTGGATAAAGCCAGACTGGCCGCTTCTCAGTTTAAAAACGCCTTGCACCTGTTTCCGCCTGCCGAATCGGGCTGGTTCCCTAAAGTGCTCACCTATTCGGGCTACTACAACATAGGTATAAAGCAAATCTGGGATATGGTAGCGGAATACGTACGATTTACCAAAGACAACGGCTATTTCGACTTCAAACGAAACGAACAGGCCAAATACTGGATGTACGAAAGTATCAACGAAACGTTGAAAGACAGTTTCTACAACAACAAAGCCGTAACCGCCATACTGTCGCAGACCGAAAACCAGGTGTTAAGCAACGAAATTAGCTCATTTGTTGCAGCCAAACGCATGATAGACACCTACCTGGCTAATCTGTCCGGCAAATAAACCAATTACACTGCAAACACATTTTCGCCCTCTTCAATCCTGTATAACATAAGAATCCGGCGAATCCCATATTGCTTTTATAATCTTTTGAGTTTTGTTAAAGGAACCTCTTTAACAAAACTCAAAATCATTATATGACTCCTTTCTGCAGTCATATTCATAGCATATTGTCTAAAAAATAAATAATAAAAACCTCAATAGCAGATAATCTATATATTATACAGCAGAAAATGTTCAATCAAGTCATTTGTGAACAAAAAGTGAACAATTTTGTGATTATCGGATAAAATATTGTGTTTACATTTGAAGCGATGGATTAATTACATTATTCGAAAAACACTATTATTTACTTTCTATTTAGTTCAGTATATATTTAGAGATAATATTTCTGTTTATGGTTCATAAACCCAAATGGCTTACGTTCTGGAAGTCTATTTTAATTACATCAGCAATCTGAAACTATAAAAACAGCATACCATATAAAACTGATAATTAATATGAAAAGAAAAAATCTATTTGCAGCTGCGTTTCTATTCGCTTTAACAGGATGTGCCGATCATCAGCAAGAAGAGTTGATCACAGTTGATGTTACAGCCAACTATCCCCAGAAAGAACTTATTTTACAGGATTTTATGAATGTAGAATATATCCCATTGGAAACAACGGACGAGTTTATTTTGCAAGGAAAGGTTGCTGATATTAGTGGGAAAAGATTAATACTGACAAATGTACGCCAGGGAGAAATTTTAATCTTTGACCGAGTTACTGGCAAAGGATTGAAGAAAATTAATCGCCAGGGAAATGGGCCGGAAGAGTATATACTACCGTTTAATGTTCATTTGAATGAGGAAGAGACAGAAATGTATGTGAATGATGGGCCATCAAGTAAAATCCAGGTGTATGATTTGGAAGGAGTTTATAAAAGAACTATTCCTTATAAGAAAGGTGCCCTTGTAACGAATTTGCTTGATTATGACGCAGATCATTTCCTTTCACAAGACATTTATGCCACTGGGAATGAAACATTTGCTAGCACATTTTTCCTGATGTCGAAACGGGATAGTAACCGGATAGATATTGAAATTCCATTTGAAAAAAGAATTTCGCCCGTAATAACGAAACAAGTGGGAGAAATGATTTATGGTAGTGCACCTAAGAATAGTTTCATTTCTTCATATCGCGGAAATTGGGTATTGTCTGAACCATCGTCTGATACCGTGTATATACATCAACCGAATGCGAACCTCCGCCCGTTTATAGTCAGAACACCTTCTGTACAGGCTATGACACCGGAAGTGTTTCTTTTCCCGGGTTTTCTATCTGATCGTTTTTATTTTATGCAGACTGTAAAAAAGGAGTGTGATTTCGAAAAGAATCAGGAAATGCCAACGGTGGATCTTGTATATGACAAACAGGAACGCAAAATGTATCGATCAATAGTTTATAATGCTGATTTTGATGAGCGAAAAGAGGATTTGTCTGCTTGTCCTATTAATGGAGAAGTGGCTTACTCCGTACTATTGGAGCCTTCGTACCTCTTGGATGCCAATGAAAAAGGGCAACTAAAAGGCCGGTTGAAAGAAATAGCTGCCAATTTAAAAGAAGAGGATAATCCCGTAATTATGCTTATAAAACCGAAGGAATAATTAGTAAAAGTATTCAATGGAAATACACATTTCCTTTACTATCCCCTTCCACTGTACAACCTACAAGATGGAAGGGGATAGTTTATTTTAATGATCTAACCGACCTATTTAATAGAAAGTTTATTTCTTATGTTTTATCAGCATAATTACTGGGTTTGAATCTTCACGAAGTGTTGCGGCAATTTCTTTTAATCTTCCTTTCAATATACCTTTCTTATAATCCTCTGTAAGCTGATCAACATCTAGAGCTTGCCATGAAGCGATTTCTGTATTAACAGGAATAGCCTTCATATTTACAAGTGCGTTTTCTGAGTAATCATTATTGTATACCACATAGTTGAAAATAGCCTTTTCCTTGTTATCATACATTAAATCTGTAGAAGGAAATCCCTCACTAGTTTTAAAATCAAATTCTTTTTTTACTGCTTCCATAAAATAATAACGATCAGTAACAATACTCATAAAAAGAAAGACTTCAGGGCTCATAGATCTAACAGATGGAGTACGAACGATAAAAGGCTTCATTGTATGATCAAGAAAATATCTGTACACCGTATCGGACGATTGCTCGACGAGTAACCAATTATCAAAATTTGGAATAATGGGATTATAGGTTTGAGGAGTAACTCCGTAAGTCATATTATTTGCCTCATCTTTAACAATTAAATCAAGTAATATCTTTTCTTTAAATGGGATTACGATTTCTTTTATGATACGTCCGTCTTTCTTAGATATAATTGTAAATGGGTTCTTATCAGTTACCCAATAATTATTACATATCAAGCTCTCTTGATCAAAATTATAAACATGAGAAAAGTAGAGATCATCATCTTGTTTAAGACTTCGTTTAAAATTACCTTCTAAATCATACACAAGTATTTTTTTAATAAAATGGTCATTCACAAACATTTCATTATTGTCTTCATCAAGTATGATACGCTGAATATGTGTATACTCTTCATTACCTTGACCTTTTCGATTTATCCTTTTTAAGCTCTTACCTGTTTTTCTGTCAAAGATAAAAATATCTCCATCGGCATTGTAATTCCTTACAATGACAATATCTTTTCCAACTGCTTGAATAAAACCCTGACAAACAGATTTATCTGTCGTCTCCAACGGTATATACTCCACATCCATAAAGTCCTGTAGTATTAGCTCTTTTTTAGGATAGTTTGCAGTAACATCTACAGTGATAAAGTTATCTGAGGATTGTTTGTTTCCTCCACAACCAACCATCATAACAAGTAATATTGTCAAAATTGCAGCTAATCTATTCATACTACTATATTTAAGGTATTATAATTTACACTATTGTTTCATAATATATCGATCTCAGTCTTTCAATTTTCCAATAAAGACGATATTATTATCATCTTCTGTGATACTGTTATTAAGATCCTTAATCTTCTTGAGCATCTCCGGGTTCAGTTTATCTGGTTGGGAAAGGGCTTTTTCCAATTGTTCTTTCAAAGCATACGAATCCATAATGGCTGTAAAATAGCCTCTGCTGAAAGATATTTTATTGGGTCCGTCAATATTTCCAAGCATATCCAGTTTAAAATCAACATAGCATCCCCGCATAGTTTTCTTGTCGACAAGAATTTTAGAAAAACGGGGCATCTCTGACCATGCAGCCTGGTCTATCAACCACACCAGATAGTGATTCGGTAATTCTATATAATTATGACGTATCACCTCTTCATTGAAATGGAGAGTGAATCTAGGCTGTAAGCGATTATTCTCCGGTTGATAATGGTAAAGCGTATCCCTTGTTGGTAGCCAATACACCAATGAAAAATCTATTTTACTTGTATTTAAAGACTCCCAGATTTCATTGCTATAATCGCTTGGCTTAATCACAAACTGACCGGAAGGGATTTCCTGATGAACGTTACCCTTAAAATCCTGCTCCCAAATAACCGAAGGTGTGTCTAAAAAGGGAAGTACCATCATAGTAAGCATTTCCTTTTCCGGATGAATAATAAACCTTCCTTTATGCGTAACGTAAGGAAGAGGAATATGCTCTATCGCGTTACCTTCTAAATCAAAAACCATTAATTTCGTGGCCCTTCCAGATATCAAATATACTTTCTGTTTTTTTTCATCAATATAACTATCATAAATGCTTATATAGTATTCATTCGGTCCTTGCCCCGGTTTGGATAAAGTGCGCAGATAATTACCTTTTTTGTCATAAAGCTTGTAAGCCTTTGCCTTAAATGAAGCGATTCCAATATAATTATCACTTACCGCGACTACCCCATCTACAGCGGTTAACGCCTCTTCTGCATTTTCTAACCGAATTACTTCAAAAGAGGATAATAAGGAACTTAGTGGTACATTAAATGTATCTTTCACCTGTTCAATATCACAAACAATCAATGAATCGCCATTATTGCTTATACATTGAGCCACTACAGGGCAATCTGCGAACGTTAAAGATTTTTTCTGCCCAGACTCACGGCACGATAATCCCGCGATAGCAATTATACCCAATAAAATACTAAATTTGCTTTTCATGATACCATCTAGATTAAAAAAACAGAAACTAGGTTTATTCACTTATAATGTATTCCAAATACTATCCCAATAATGACAGAGACTTCATTTACGCGACCACATCATTCGTAAAAATACTGGAGCAAAGTATATTTTGTTTTCATAAAACCAAATATAATAGGTTGTTAGATGCAATGATAACGAATATATTTTACAAATTAGATAAAAAGTGAAAAAATAATTATCAATTCGGTAAATAATTTATTGATACTGACAAAAACAGTATTGCTTGTTCTATGTTATCTTCTCATAGCGAATTTGCGAAAATATCCTTCACTTCCTTCACTTTTCAACACAACACGCTATTAATCAAAATAATAGAAGATAATCTAGCCTGAATATCCTTCACTTTTGACGGAATATCCTTCACTTTCGGCGTAATATCCTTCACTTTCGACGTAATATCCTTCACTTTTGGTTTCACTTTTCAAATTATCCTTCACTTTTTGGATGATTCAATAAGCTTATTTTCGGCTTCGTTGGTCTTGTATTAATTTACGGACTGGCATCAGGAAGCGTTCAATCAGGCGGAGATCATCGGTAATGATTTCTGCATTTCCTGCCATCTGGCGGGTTAAAGGAAGCAGTCTATCATAATTGGTTGTCAACCCGGATGGGAATACAATCTCGAGCACATAGAAACCTTCTGGTGTAGGAATATTGGAAATACTTTCTACCCGGCCTATCAGATAACCGAATTCCTGATCCGGGAAGTTGTTGAGTCTCACATTTACCCGCTGACCAACCTTAACTTTTCCCGAACCTTGTACCGGAAGTAACGCTTTTCCTTTTGGCTGGTGTTGTGCGGCGGGAACAATGGTAAAAACAGTTTCCCCTGTTAACACATTCTGATTGTTACTCCACACACCCATCAAATTTACAGTCCCGGATATGGGACTCACCATCAGGTAATCCCGTTCCCAGGATTTAATAGCCGTAACCAATTGTTCTGTAGCGGTACGCAAAGCCAGCATATAGCGATTCTCCAGTTCAGACGACTGCTGCTGTAAGTCGAGCAACGTCTCTTTACCTTGTGTTAACTGCATTTCCGACTGTTTTGCAGAAGCCTTCACAGACAAAGAAGTTTGCCTGCTTTGCAGGTAACTGTTCTTTGAAACTTCAAAATCCTCATCTGATAGTATTTTCCTTTGATAAAGAGACGAATCACGCTGAAACATCGATCGGGCCAACTCAGACTGAACTTCTGTCAATTTATTCTGCTCCACCACTCCTCCGTAGTACTGGTCCCGATATCCAAAGCATATCTTCAGTACGGGCCGGATAATAAATATAATAACTTTTCAATGCGAATGAAAAATATATTGATGCGACGGTTCAATATAAGAATTTAATAATTTTATATTAAGTATTTAACAATGAAGCTCATTTGTGAACAAAAAGTGAACAATTTTATGATTATTGGGTGAAATATTGTATTTACTTTTGAGGCGATGAATTAATTACATTATGAGAAACACATTACTATTTACTTTCTTTTTTTCCAGGATATGTGTGGAGAAAATGCTCCTGCTCAGATTTCTTAGGCCCCAAATGGCTTACGTTCTGGTAGTCGCTTTCAATTACATTAAAAATAGGAAACTATAAAAACAGATATGATAGATACGCATACTTTAAATAGGACTCTAATATCTTCTTTACAAAAGGATAACTCTCTCGGATTAGCGCAAGGTAAGATGGGTGCTTGTTTATATTTCTATGTGTTAAGCAGAAAGTTAAACTACCCAGAATATCAAGATGTTGCATTAAAGCTACTTAATGATATTTTTATAAATATTCAAAAGGTATCATCTATTGATGTAAAAAATGGATTGGCTGGTATTGGTTTAGGTATTACCTTTTTAGTAAAAGAAGGGTATACACAGGGAAACTTAAATGATGTATTGGGAGATATAGATGATATAATATTTAAACAATTGTCGTATTCTAAATATTCCGACAAATTTGACCTTCCATCTTTAATACATCTTACTTATTATTTACAGACTAGACTTAAAGAACAAAAGCAAGGCAGTGAAAATGAATATTTATTCAAAGAGCTGGTTATACAAACTATAAATAATTTATATGAAAAAATAGATACTAAGCTCTATCAAGAATCATTAATATACACTATAGATAACCCATTATCTCAATTCTTATATTTACTAAGTATTTTATATGATCTTAGTTTCTATAATTACAGGTTAATAAAAATTATTGAAGAAATAAGTTACTCGGTTCTATCAATTATTCCTATATCACACGCCAATCGATTGTATCTTTTATGGGGTATGAATGCGTTAAATTCCCGAATAAATAATCAAAATTGGTATAAGCATATTCTACTACTTAGAAATAATATAGATGTAAACTATATGCTTGCACACGAATTAAAAGATAAAAATATATTTTTTAACAATGGCGTTACAAGTATACATTGTTTACTTAAGTCTTTGCGTAATTATTTTACAGATGAAGATCTTAAGCTATATGAACAAAAAATACGAAAAAAAATAGAAGAATCAAGTATTTGGGCTTCGCTTTTAAATGAAAACGAATACTTCGAAACCTACAAAGGGTTATATGGAGGCTATTGTAGTATTCCTCTAATTTTCTAGAAACAATTGAAAACTATGAAAACAAATCTGACTGATGTAACGTTTCTTTTTTTAATTAGGCTTGATTCGATTCAGCGATTAGAAAATATTCTAATTGTAATTGAAAAGCTAAATAATTATTTTTACACAAATATAAATGTATGTGAATCTGCTTCTTATAATAATGGTATTCTAAAAAAGATGTTGAACACAAAAACAAATTACCTATTTGTGGAAGATAAAGATCCGGTTTTACACAAAACCAAATATTTTAATCAAATGACTCAATGTGTCAAAACACCTTTTCTCGCTATATGGGATGCTGATATAGTTATAGATAAAAAAGCTATTTTTGAGTCTGTTAAAAAATTGAGAGATGATGAAGCTGATGTTGTTTACCCTTATAACGGACAATGTTTAGAAATTTCCCCAATTATACGGAATTATTATATAAAGAAAAAAAACAGTCAATTTCTATTTCGACAAAAAGGCAAATTAGACCTGTTATATCCTCATTTATTAGCTGGAGGAGCAGTTTTTATAAAAACTCAAAAATATATAGATTGTAATATGGAAAACGAAAAATACTATGGTTGGGGTAATGATGATTTTGACCGTTATTTTCGCTTCATAGGGTTCGACTATAGAATATATAGGGTTGACACCTATTTATTTCATCTTTGGCATCCAAGAGGAGATAACAGTAAATATCGTGCTCCTACAGTCAAAATGATATCTGATAATGAACGATTTAAAATAGAAAACTCATCAAAATCTGAGATAGTTGAGAGTATTAAACAAAATGAAAATACACCTCGTTTATAAGGAGGTATATAGTATTAATTAATTTAATAATTTAGAATTATGAAAAAGAAACGATTAAAAAAATTAGTGATTAAAAGCGGCGAAAATCTAATTGATTCTGTTTTGACTAAAGACAAAATGAATCAACTAATCGGAGGAGAGAGTGGCTATTGCTCTAAACCTGGACTAGCTTGTTATAACTTCGACAGTGGTTGTTCAAACATTTGTTAATTTATTAACTAGAATATCAAAGAGTCTTTAGATTCTTTGATATTCTTTATCAAACTAATACTATTTACATAAATATATAAACCATGAATAAACACTGGTCTAGATATAATTTTCTTATGGAAATTGAAAATAATAAGTTCTTACTATACAATTCATTTACGAACAACCTCTTGGAAATTGATCCTGATGACTATAAAATTTTACAACAAATTGAAAAAGGGGATTATTGTAATATAACAGATGAATTGCTACAAGAATTAAACGAAAACTTAATCCTTGTTGAAAATGATGATATTCTTGCTCAGAAAATTAAACTTGCCAGAATAAAAAATAGATTCAAACAAGATTCTCTCGTTCTAGCTATTGCCCCAACGATTGCATGTAATTTTGCATGTTCTTATTGTTTTGAGGAGGAATATACTAGTAAGGGCAATACAATAAATGCAGATACGGCCAATAATATTATTTCTTTTATCAGTTCACACAAAAATTTACAAATGCTTCAAGTAGTATGGTATGGAGGAGAACCTTTATTGGCTTTTGACAAAATAGTATTTTTGACAAAACGAATACAAGCGTTATCTATTGATAACTATAGTGCATTTATGATTACTAATGGTTATTTATTAGATAGAAAGAAAATTGAACAATTAAAAGGCTTATGTATTTCAAAGATACAAATAACAATAGATGGATTATCAGAAACTCATAATAAAAGAAGACCGCATAAAACGAATAAAGATAGTTTCCAAAAGATTGTAAATAATATTATTGAACTCTTTGAAATATATCCTGAAATATTTGTAAACATAAGAGTCGATATTGATAAAAATAACGCTGATGAATTCTTCGAATTAAATAGTTATCTAAAAAATAAAATTACAAACCCCAAATTATCCCTCTATCCGGCATATGTTGCTGAGTACAATAATTCTTGTAGTAAGTCTTCTTGTATACTTAATAGATTAGATCAAAGCGATTTTATCTTAAAAAATGGATATAAATATCCATTTGAAAAATATTATTATCCGCAAACATCAATTACGGAATGTTCAGCTCGTAGTGAAAATAGTTATGGAATTGGACCTAAAGGAGAACTTTATAAATGTTGGTGTGATGTTGGTCGAGATGAAAAAAGTATTGGAAATGTTCGGGACGGAATTACAAATACAGAACTATATACACGATATATGGTTGATGCGGATCCTCTATATGAACAAGAATGCCTTACATGTTCATATCTACCTATTTGTAACGGTGGATGTCCCTTTATGAAACTAAAAAACAAGGATGGTGACAATTTAGATGTCTGCATAATCCAAAAAGATAAATTAAAAGAATTTTTCACCTTATACTATAACAAAAATGAGACTAATAAATAAGAGCTTTACTATATATAAATATTTTTATATACTGTTTCTACTTGGTTTGATAGGCAACCCAATACAAAGTCAAACTATAACGAAGGAACAAATGCAGGATGATTTGCTATTTCTGCAAGGTCATATTCATCAGTATTTTTCTCCTTTACCTTTATTAGAGGAGCGAACAGGTATAAATGTAGATAAAGAATTTAAAAAATTATACGGAGAAATAACGACTACAACTTCCATTGAAGAATTTACACAAATTATTCGCCAAGGGCTTAATTTGTTGTATGACGGGCATTCACAAATCATTCCCGGATATTCATTAAAAAATTATGCTTCCTCTGAATATTTTTTATCAACAATAGGCAACGTTACTCTATCAGATACAACAAATGCAGACCATTTTTATCGGCTAACAACTGAATATGTAAATTCAAGAGTAAAAATTAATTTATTGACAAAATATATGAACGGAGATTATTATAATATTCTTCCTTTTACATATAATGAAATTCATATTGATACCGGAGAAAAGATAGGTTCTATTAATGGCATACCAATGAATCAATTTGTTAAAGACAATTATTCTAAAATGTACTATTTACGTTGGGATCCCATAAATAATAAACCTTATACTCGTCTTTTCCCAATGGCTCTTCCCCTAATAGGCTTTGATAAATTTACTCTTTCAATCGGAGGTAAAGAAATCGAATTAGATGTGAGTAAAAAAGTAAATACACAGGGGAAGATGCATGCTCAATCAAATTTCGGAAAAGTAATGCCTCTTAATAATAACATTCTATATATACGAATACCGGAGATGATTGAAGAAAAATGGTATACAAATGAATTTCTAACAACTTACTCACCTAATATTGAAAAGATAATAATTGATGTACGATCAAATCCGGGTGGTTCGGACGGCGCTTGGATAAGTTTATTAAAAAAAATAATAGATAAACCTTTAAAATACAAATACCATGTAGGGTTCAATCATAACGAAGCCATTGAAAATGCTATTCAATCTTCATTTAGCGAGTTGAAAATAATACGAAAAGGACGAAAAACAGAAGTATACCAGGACGTTGTACTTCTGCCGGATAGTAACAGTGTACATTTTAATGGAAAAATATATATTCTTCAAGACGAATCCAGTTATTCGGCAGCTACTGCATTAGCATCAATTGCTTGGGAAAACGATCATATTATATCAGTTGGTGCAACTTCTGCTTTGATAGGAGGTTATACTTTACCCTCGATTGCTTTTAAACTTCCAAATTCAGGTATCGTATTTACTTTGGCTTTTGCAACAGATCTAAGAGGAGGAGCAAATAATCCATATATGGATAAAGTTGAAGTTGAAATTTCTGAAGAGGACATTAATATTTTTGCAGACAAAATACTGAATTATGATTGTTATAGTAAAGAATATCTTTCAACTAAAGACCCCTTGATAAAATACGTAAAAGAGGACTAATAGCACAAACAAAATATAAGTTAACAGTCTATTGCATAAAAGATTTGAATATTATGTCAAATCTCTTTGTTTACAAAAATAAAAAGAGTAAAGTGAGCGCAAAAAAGTTAATCTTGTTTATATCCGCTAATATTTGCGACAAATTTTGTCATTTTTGTTTATTCTGTTTATTCCGGTGAAACTGTATTTATCGTAGATGATCTTGAAATAAACTAATGTCCAATATACCATATTCTAGTTTTGCGCACAAAGGTAGGAAGGCATATTGAGTATTAATATACCGAGTTTACCAATGAAATACGAGTAAATCATATTTTGTTTTCATAAAATTAGGATTAATAGGCAATTAGTTACAATGAAAACAAATATATTTTACAAATTAGATAAAAAGTAAAAATTAATTATCAATTCAGTAAATAATTTTTTGATACTGATAAAAACAGTATTGCTTTTTCTATGTTATCTTCTCATAGCGAATTTGCGAAATTATCTTTCACTTTTGGGATGATTCAATAAGCTTATTTTCGGCTTCGTTGGTCTTGTATTAATTTACGGACAGGCATCAGGAAGCGTTCAATCAGGCGGAGATCATCGGTAATGATTTCTGCACTTCCTGCCATCTGGCGGGTTAAAGGAAGCTGCCTATCGTAATTGGTTGTCAACCCGGATGGGAATACAATCTCGAGCACATAGTAACCTTCCGGTGTAGGAATATTGGAAATACTTTCTACCCGGCCTATCAGATAACCGAATTCCTGATCCGGGAAGTTGTTGAGTCTCACATTTACCCGCTGACCAACCTTTACCTTTCCTGAACCTTGTACCGGAAGCAACGCTTTTCCTTTTGGCTGGTGTTGTGCGGCGGGAACAATGGTAAAAACAGTTTCCCCTGTTAACACATTCTGATTGTTACTCCATACACCCATCAAATTTACAGTCCCGGATATGGGACTCACCATCAGATAATCCCGTTCCCAGGATTTAATAGCCGTAACCAATTGTTCTGTAGCGGTACGCAAAGCCAGCATATAGCGATTCTCCAGTTCAGACGACTGCTGCTGTAAGTCGAGTAACGTCTCTTTACCTTGCGTTAACTGCATTTCCGACTGTTTTGCAGAAGCCTTCACAGACAAAGAAGTTTGCCTGCTTTGCAGGTAACTGTTCTTTGAAACTTCAAAATCCTCATCGGATAGTATCTTCCTTTGATAAAGAGCCGAATCACGCTGAAACATCGATCGGGCCAACTCAGACTGAACTTCTGTCAATTTATTCTGCTCCACCACTCCTCCGTAATACTGGTGCTGCATACTAAGTTGCTTTTGCTGAAAGGCAATCTTTTGAGGATAGTAATTTAACGATTTATAATCCCTGTAATCCTGCAAGCTGGTTAGAAAAAGAGAATAAGCTCCCTGAACACTTCCCAGCTGAAGAGGACGAGCGCCAAAACGCTGGCGAACCATTAGCAGATCACTTCCTGCTGTAATCCATTCACTAACCTGCGAAGACAACCAAAGTATATCTTCCGTACGTGCCGGATTCTGGATAACCGCCAAAGGAACATCAGCCGACACCTGACTATTATTCTCTACATAAATCTTGTCCAGTTTACCTGTAGCACGAGCGATAATACTTACCGGAGGATCTACAGTCGTTATGGTAACCTCTGCAGTAATGACATCCGGATAACGATAAAAGAAACTTACGCAAAGCAAGATAAGCAGAATACCCAATAATACAGCAATACCCCAGCGCAATATCCACGGCGGAACTCGCCCCATCACCTCTTGCACCTCTTCGCTTCTTAGCTCTATCTCTTTGTATTTCTTTTCTTCTTCCATTTGTGTTGTACCGTCTTATTGTCCAAGTTCAAGCTGATTCTTCACCAGCTGATAATACTTCCCTTTTGTTGCAGTAAGCTCCTGGTGCGAGCCCTCCTCAACAATCTTACCCCCATCAAGAACCACAATCTTGTCGGCATCCCGTACCGTACTGAGTCGATGAGCCACTACCACCACAGTTTTACCTTTATAAAACTCATTCAAGTGCTCCATTATCTCCTTTTCATTGTTGGCGTCCAGTGCATTGGTAGCTTCATCCAGGAAAATAAACTCCGGATTTTTATATACAGCGCGAGCAATAAGCATCCGTTGCCGCTGGCCCTGACTGATTCCATTGCCTTCCATACCTATTTTTGTATTATACCCCAACGGAAGCGAATCAATAAAATCGCGGATGTTTGCCACCGTAACCGCATGGCGTAAACGTTCCGGATCTATCACCTCCTGCCCGGCAGCAATATTTCCGGCGATAGAGTCGGAAAATATAAACCCATCCTGCATAACAGAGCCGGTTTTACTGCGCCACATATGCGGATTTAAATGCTTCAAGGGAGTTTCTCCCAATTTGATGGATCCCTTGTTGGGCTCATAAAACCCAAGCAGCAACTTAATCAGCGTTGTCTTTCCGCTACCACTCGCTCCAACAATAGCAGTCACCTTGTTTTCTGGTATGGTAAGATTGATATTCTCCAATACATAGTCGCGATCGGCTCCATCGTAACTAAAAGACAAGTTCTCCAGTTTTAACGTGCGATCATCCGGAAGCTCTTTAAGCTTTAGGGATATATTCTGTTCTTCATCTTCCCGCTGATGAATTTCACCCAGGCGTTCCAGGCTGATCTTTGCATCCTGAAACGATCGGGCAAAGGTGATGAACTGCTCAATGGGAGAAGTAAGCTGCCCCACAATATAACTTAAAGACATCATCATACCCAGCGTCATCTGCCCCTCTACCACTGCACGTGCAGCAAGGAAAGAAATCAAGATATTGGTTGTCTGATTAAAAAATACCGATCCGATCTGCTGGTATTGTTCCAAAGCCAACCCCTTCATACTGATTTTGAATAATTTTACCTGAATACGCTCCCACTGCCATCGCTTCTGCGTTTCGCAATTGTTAAGTTTTATTTCCTGCATCCCGGTTATCAGTTGATACAAGTTACTCTGTTCACCGGCAGCCTGAGCAAAACGTTTGACATCCAACTCACGCCGATACCGCATAAAAGCAAGAATCCAGGCCACATAAAGTCCGTTCCCCAATAGAAATAAAGACAGAATCGTTAAATCGTAATACCCAAGCACAAAGCCGAACACAATAAAATTGACAAACGAGAAAAGTGTATTAATAGAAGAACCCGTAAGAAATGACTCAATTCGCCCGTGATCTCCAATACGCTGCATAATATCCCCTATCATCTTTGTATCAAAAAAGTGTAGGGGAAGCCGCATCAGTTTGGCCAAAAAATCAGAGATCAGAGCAATGTTGATCCGGGTATTCATGTGAAGCAATATCCAACTACGTATGAAGTCCACCGATAACTTCCCTACAAAAATAGCCAGTTGCGTAATTAGAATAAGTGTGATAAATGACAAATTCCCATCCCGGATACCCGTATCAACCAACGACTGGGTAAGAAAGGGCAAAATCAATTGCAGGATACTGGCTGTAACCATTCCCAGAATCAGCTGTACGAATTGGCTTTTATACGGAGTCAGGTAACGAAAGAAAAAACGTAAATCACGTTTAACAGCCGTTTTTTCCTCCTCCAACTCATAAAACTCCGGCCCCGGTTCCAGAAGCAAAGCGGTACCCGTATCCTCTCCATTTACTTTCGTACTTATCCAGCACCGCTTAAACTCCTCTTCCGTATACATCACCAGCCCCGATGCCGGATCTGCAATATAAATCTTTCCTTTTTTTATTTTATAGCAAACCACAAAATGATTCTGATTCCAATGTAGAATACAAGGCTTTACAGCCTCATCCCGAAGCTGCTCATATGTAATACGCACCCCCGAAGTCCGAAACCCAATACTTTCAGCCGCTTCACTAATCCCCAGCATCGACACCCCTTCACGGGTAATAAACGATTTCTCTCGAAGTCCCTGCAAAGAATAACTACGACCATAGTACTTCGCAATCATGCGAAGACAGGTTGGGCCACAGTCCATGGCGTCTAGCTGAAAATACACTGTTAGTCTATTAAACATATTAATAAATAAGCTTCTTAATATAAGAATAATTTATATCTGATTGTACAAACAAACTTCAGTAAGTGATACTGTTAATAGTATAAACTAAACAATATTTTCAAAATTAATTATTTTAACACTATAATTCATTATAAACTTTAAGCATTTTTTCTCTATAATTCATAATTTCAAAACATTTCAAATAACGCTTACGAGCATTACGTCCTAATCTACTCATCTCTGATTCATTTTTTAGTAAATCTAAAATTGAATCAGAAAGAATATCCACAGATTCTTCCTCGTTTTTTCCATTGAATAAATTCAATAATTTACCAGAGATATCATTTTCTATAATTTCAGATAGTCCTCCAGAATTGTTTGCAATTACAGGAAGACCATGCATCATCATTTCTACGGCAACATAACCAAACTCCTCATATCTCGAAGGAATAACCCCTATATCTGCAATTAAATAAAACTTATGAAGTTCTTCTTTATTCAAAAAACCTGTAAAAGTTATATTAGAATAATTAGGATATGCATACAATAATGGAGTTATAAAATTCCCAGAGCCAACTACAATTAATCTAACATCTTCATCTTTTAATAATACATTATTAAAGACTTTAATAAGGAAGGGAAGATTTTTATTGTCATCTAATCTCCCTACAAACAATAGAATCTTTTCGGTTAATGATATCTTAAATTCTTTTTTTAAAATATTTTTATCAGCAACGAAATTAAAATCATATAATCCATTTTGTATTAGTCTAACTTTATAAGCATCAATTTTATATATTGATTGAATTGACATCAAAGTACATTTTGTCAATACAACAACAACATCACAATAATTATTTATTAAGTCTTTTTCGAGTTCGACAACGTCTAAAATAGCATTCTCTTTTTTTTCCAAATTAAACCCATCGTCATGTTTTCTCATTATTTCCTTAAGTTGTATCTCTTCAATTAAATCTGACCAAAGAGAAAAATGCCACGATAAAACAATTTTAAAATTACTCTTAAATTTTAATCGTCTAACTAAGTCTATACAGTTTCGGTAGTTTATATGAGCAATTGTATATAACAATTGAAAAGTATACCATATTCCAGTTGAAAAGTATACCAGTGCTCATTGTTTGCGAAGATAAAAAAAGTTATCTAAACGCAGGTTAGATTCTTTTATTTTTGATCCATTTTTGA